>DNPC01000770.1:926-24082 GCA_003501565.1 Planctomycetaceae bacterium
TTGGAGGGGCGCTGATCGGGCTGGTGCTCGGCTACATTGTCGAAGTGGCTGACCGCAGCTTCCGGCGACCTGATGAAATCGTTCGCGAATTCGGACTGCCGATCGTCGGACACATTCCGTACATGCAGGAGCAAAAACTGCGGAAGATTCCGAAAGATGTCACCATGGACAAGACGGTGATCGCAATGCATTTGCCTCGCTCAAGACCGTCTGAGGCCTATCGAACCGTGCGAACGGCCGTCTGCTTTAGTGCAGTGGGCAGCCAGCACCGGGTGATTCAGGTGACCAGCCCGGCGGCAGGTGACGGCAAGTCAACACTGACTGCCAACTTCGCTGTGTCACTGGCTCAATCCGGTAAGAGTACGATTCTGGTCGAGAGTGATTTTCGGCGACCCAAAGTGCACAAATTGATGGGTGTCAACAACGACACCGGAGTTGTCAATGTGCTCCGAGGAGATGCTGAAATCTCGGATGCCATTCAGACCACTGAACTTGAGAATTTTGACGTGATGCCGTGCGGCAGTCGACCAAAGAATCCGTCCGAGCTGATCACAGGCCCAGAATACGAACACCTTCTCGAGGCGCTGCGAGAAAAGTACGAGTATGTCATCATCGACAGTCCGCCCGTACTGGTCGTGACAGATCCCTGTAGCGTCGCGCCGAGGACGGATGGTGTGCTGCTGTGTATTCGCCTTGGACGCCACACGCGGGAGTTCGGAAGACGAGCCCTTGAGCAACTGAGAGACGTTGGTGCCAACATCACTGGGCTTGTCGTCAATGGTGTGGAAGAAACCGACGCGTACGGCTACGGCAACTACAGCTACTCTGACTACCGCTACCGATACAAAGACTATAACTACGGTTACGAGTCGTATCAGGAGTCCGGCGAAGCTTACTTCGCTGAGTCTGAGGAAGAGAGCAGCGCTGGCGTCAGTAGCTAATCGAGACTGACATGCAGACAAGCGGAGGATTGTGAAGAACGATCCTCCGTTTTTTTTATCAAAGACAGGTTTCTCCGTGATTCAGAAAGCTCACCGCATACTTGTGACCGGTCACCGAGGGATGGTCGGTAGCGCAGTCGTTCGCAAACTGCAAGAGCAGGGCTACGAGGCGTTATTGACTCCGACGCGACTTGAATTGGACCTGCTCGACCAGGCGGCCGTTCAGAATTATTTCGCAGAGGAACGACCGGATGCAGTGATTTTCGCAGCCGCAAAAGTGGGAGGCATTCATGCCAACAACACCTACCCGGCGGAGTTCATCTATCAAAACCTGACGATGGCGACCAACGCGATCCACGCCGCCTGGGCCAACGACGTCGGTCGCTTCCTGTTCCTGGGCAGCACGTGTATTTATCCACGGATGGCGCCGCAGCCGATCTCGGAAGATTCGCTGCTGACATCTCAGCTGGAGCCAACGAACGAAGCGTATGCGATTGCGAAAATCGCCGGGCTCAAGCTGTGTGAGTTTTACCGTCGGCAATACGGAGTGACGTTTCACTCAGCGATGCCAACCAATCTGTATGGACCGGGTGACAATTATCACCCTGAAAACTCTCACGTTCTACCAGCCTTAGTTCGTCGTTTTCACGAGGCAAAAGAGCTGGGAAGCGAAACGGTAACGATTTGGGGCACGGGCACCCCACTGCGTGAATTCCTGCATGTTGATGACCTGGCCGCCGGGCTCATTCACCTGTTGACTTTGCCCAACCCTCCTGACCTTGTCAACATAGGCAGCGGCGAAGAGATAAGCATTCTGAGGTTAGCGGAATGCGTGGCTGAGACTGTTGGTTACGAAGGCTCGATTGAGTTGGACAGATCGAAACCCGATGGAACCCCCCGAAAGCTCTCAGACATCACCAAAATTCGAAAAACAGGCTGGTCGCCGGAAATCGATTTGGCCGAAGGCCTGAAGTCGGCCTACGCTGCGTTTCTTGAAGAGCTCACTTCCGACAGTTTACGTTCCGCCTAACGGCACATCACGAGTGAACCGATGACGAAAAAAGCGCTGATTACAGGAATCACAGGGCAGGATGGGTCTTACCTGGCCGAACTGCTGCTCGAAAAAGGATATGAAGTTCACGGTTTGGTACGACGTTCCAGTACGTTCGGGACCGAGCGGCTGGACCACATTTACAAGGACCCGCACACGCCAGACGCAAGATTGTTCCTGCATTACGGCGACCTGACCGATGGCCAGAGCATGACGAATCTCGTGCTCGACCTGGAGCCAGACGAGATCTACAACCTTGGCGCTCAAAGTCATGTGCGAGTGTCTTTTGACCAGCCTGCTTACACGTTTCAGGCAACCGGCGGCGGAGCTCTGAATGTGCTGGAAGCGGCTCGCCAGCTGAACAAAAAGAAACTGACGAAGGTCTATCAGGCGTCCAGTTCTGAGATGTACGGCGATGTGCTGCAGACGCCGCAGACTGAATTGACCCCATTCCGCCCACAGAGCCCCTACGCCTGTGCGAAGGTTTACGCATTCCACCAGACGGTCAACTACCGCGATTCCTACGACATGTTTGCCGTGAACGGCATCCTGTTTAACCACGAAAGCCCGCGTCGCGGTGAGACGTTCGTGACTCGCAAGATCACACGGGCGGCAACCCGTATCAAGCTGGGCCTGCAGGAGAAACTGTACCTGGGTAATCTGGATGCCAAACGCGACTGGGGCTTTGCCAAAGACTACGTCGAAGGCATGTGGCGAATGTTACAGCACGATGAGCCGGATGACTTTGTACTGGCAACCGGTGAAACCCAGACGGTTCGTCGGTTTGCAGAGCTTGTTTTTGAGCAATTGGACATGAACCCGGACGATTACATCGAAATCGACCCTCGGTATTTTCGTCCTGCTGAAGTCAACCTGCTGCTGGGTGACGCGTCCAAAGCGAAAGAGAAACTGGGCTGGACGGCGACGACTTCGCTTGAAGAACTCGCGCAACTCATGGTGGACAGCGATCTGGAGATCGCCCGCCAGGAGGCGGTAATCCTGAGCAACAGCTGAAAGTGCTGAAATCAGAGATGTCAGCGAGGCAGGGCAACCTGCCTCGCTTTTTTTTTCTCCAGCGCAGTAGCTATTTTCCGTGGTGAAGCAAAAAGAGGAATCGGCGTCAGTGGCTGCGAAAATTGCAATGATCACCGGCATCACCGGCCAGGACGGATCCTATCTTTCAGAGCATTTGCTGGAGAGGGGATATGAAGTTCACGGACTGGTTCGTCGCTCCAGTACCATCGAGCGTTCCAGACTCAAGCATCTCTACAACGACCCGGAGGTGTATTCGAGGAAACTGTTCCTGCACTACGCCGATCTCGATGACCCCACAACAATCCGACGCATTGTCACGCGAGTTGCGCCGGCGGAATTCTATCACCTGGCCGGGCAGTCACACGTCGGCTTGAGTTTTGAAATCCCTGAGAGCACCTGCGACACAACTGCAATCGGCACGTTGCGAATCATGGAAATCCTGAGGGACCAGCCGGATCCCCCCCGATTTCTGCATGCCAGCAGCCGCGAGATCTTTGGCACACCGTCGGTCAGTCCACAGGACGAAAATACGCCAGTGAATCCCAACTCTCCGTACGGATGCGCCAAGGCGTTCGCAACTCAGATGACGAAGATTTACCGAGAATCACACGGGCTCTTTTTCTGTAATGCGATCTGCTACAACCATGAGTCACCGCGGCGTGGTGAAAACTTCGTCACCAGAAAAGTGACTTTGGCAGCTGCAAGAATAGCGGCAGGGCAGCAGGAGTCTGTCTCTTTGGGCGATCTGGATGCCTGTCGTGATTGGGGCTATGCGAAGGATTTCGTTAACGCTATGTGGTTAATGCTTCAGCAGAGCCAGCCCGATGATTACGTGCTGGCGACGGGGGTGTCTCATTCGATCAGAGAACTGCTTGAGATCGCCTTCAGCCGCGTTAGTCTTCGATGGAACGAACACGTCAACGTGGACGACCGCTTCAAACGTCCGGCAGATCCTTACCAGCTTCTTGGGGATCCATCCCACGCCGAATCACAACTCGAGTGGAAGCGAAGTGTTGACTTTCAGCAACTGATCGAACTCATGGTTGATTCAGATATCGAGCGAATTCAACGACAGAAGCACTGAAATCTGATGCAGACAGAGAACGAGACCGCCGAGGCTCCCCGCAGTCACCCGAAAGGTGGATCCAACACACGACAGCCACGAGTTGCCCTGACTGTGGTGGTCGTACTGGCCGGGATGATTGGAATTCAGATCGCCCAGAAGCAGTTTCAACTGACGTTGAAGGCCCAACCTCCCGGGATCGGTCGTGGAGATATGCCGCTCTCCGACAATTCGCTGCCAGACTCTCTTGTGGGCTGGAAAAAATCACAATTCACACCGCCTGGTGAAATCCGTGACGGTCAGTTTTGGTGGAGTCACTCCTGGGCCTACGAGAACGATCGCAGCCAGGCTCTGATCAGCTATGACCAGGCGGACTGGCACGGTTGGCATGAACTGTCAGAGTGCTACTCCGCCAGTGGTTGGACGCTGAAATCCCGCAAGATTATGCCGGACGCCAGCGGGTGGAGCTTCGTTGTCTCTCACTTTCAGAAAGACAGCGTTCATGCTGTCCTTTTGTTCTCACTGTTCTTTGAGGACGGCGATTTCGTCGCCCCATGGGAGCTTTCATTGCGGGAAGCCATCAAGCAGAACATGACAGCCATGGATGCTATGCGGGACAGACGCAGGCACTCGAACGACAGAGTCGATGCCAGATCGTTCCAATGTCAGGTCTTTCTCCCATCGTCGTCCAAAATCACTGCCGCGACAGAGAAAGATGCCATTGCGCTCCACATGGCAAGCCGTGAACGGCTTTACACACTATGGCTCGAACAACAAACGGAAGAAGTCGACGACTAGGAGTTGCGGCGTCAGATTGCTCCCTCCGCCCAACGAACTCAGACGCGGCAACATTGGCCGAACTTCAGCCCATTTACACCGTGGTCGGCCGTTTCACAAGGGGGGAAACAGGCAAATTGGCGTCGACCCCGGTCTCGATCCCGTCGATGTTCCGTCAGGCGAGGAGCTTTCTGTTGCGGGGGTGAAACCGTTCAACAATGGCGACTGATGATGCCAAAAGCCAACATTGACAAACTACCCTCAAACCAGATTTCTGGTGTGAATTCCTGGGCGTATTCGTCAAAAGTTTACCTGCACACAGAACCGTGCGGGGGTACGTTGGCCTCAGAGCAATTGCGATCTGGGCGGCCACCCATTCGGCACAGCCCCCATGCCGACACGAACAGCAACCCTCTCCTCCCTCGGTGCACAGTTTCCCGCTGTCACCCAAAGGGACGAAGTCCGCGCCGATCACTTCGGATTCGTTTTCATGAGCATATCACAAGACATTTCCACGGCTGCCGATGCCGGTCCTGACCAGCAGGCAGAGCAGGTGTGGGATCTGGTAATCCAACCAAAGCGACACCTGCTGGATGTCAACCTGAAAGAGATCTGGGACTACCGCGACCTGCTGTTCATGTTTGTCCGACGCGACATTGTGACAGTGTATAAGCAAACGATTCTTGGGCCAATTTGGTTCTTCGTTCAGCCCATTATGACGACGATTGTGTATTTGTTCGTCTTCGGCAAGGTGGCCAAAGTCAGTACTGATGGGATGCCGCAAATCCTGTTCTACATGTCTGGCATCATCATGTGGAATTACTTTGCAGATTGCTTCAACAAGACCTCCAGCACGTTTCGAAGCAACGCTGGAATCTTTGGGAAGGTCTACTTTCCGAGACTCATTGTGCCGCTGTCACAGGTGACGTCGGGACTGATTAAGTTCTTCATCCAGGGGTGCCTGTTTCTTGCCATCTGGTTTTGGTATCTGGCAACCACCGACACCATCCGACCCAATTACTGGGCGTTCTCCACGATCTGGCTACTCGCCCTGATGGCCGGAATGGGACTGGGGTTCGGTATTCTGTTCAGTTCGCTCACGACCAAGTACCGTGACCTGACTTTTCTCATTCAGTTTGGCGTGCAACTGGCGATGTATGCCACTCCCATCATCTACCCGATGAGCATCCTGAGCGATACCGCACGCAGGATTCTGTGGTGGAATCCGATTGCGCACATCATTGAGGCATTCAAGTGCGGCTTTCTGGGAACGGGCGAAGCCTCAATGGCCGGACTTGCGTACGCCACGTTATTCACAATCGCAAGTTTGGGTCTGGGCATTGTCATCTTCAATCGGACCGAACAGACGTTCATGGACACCGTTTAGCAGCCCATTCTCCAGCCCGACAGCAACTCTGTAAGACACTCACCCAGATGACAACAGCAATCAGCATCGAAGATCTCTCGAAGCAGTATCGCCTCGGGCAGGTCGGCACAGGAACGATCTCCCATGACCTGAATCGCTGGTGGGCCCGGGTCCGTGGGAAAGAGGATCCCTATTCCAAAGTCGGCCAGGTCAACAAACGCGACCAGGCCGCCGACGGTGAGTACGTTTGGGCGCTGCAGAACATCAATCTCAGTGTCGAACAGGGCGAAGTTGTCGGCATCATAGGATCAAACGGAGCAGGCAAGAGCACCCTGCTCAAACTGATCTCTCGAATCACCTCGCCCACTACCGGCACCATCAAAGCCAAAGGCAGAATTGCCTGCCTGCTGGAAGTTGGCACCGGCATGCATCCGGAGATGACCGCCCGAGAAAACATCTACATGAACGGCGCGGTCCTCGGGATGCGCCGTCATGAAATCACCCGCAAACTGGACGACATCGTCGACTTCGCCGGATGCCGCATGTTTGTCGATACTCCCGTCAAACGGTTCAGCAGCGGCATGAAAGTTCGTGTCGGCTTCGCCGTAGCGGCATTCCTTGAGCCTGAGATCCTCATCGTCGACGAAGTGCTGGCCGTCGGTGACGCAGAGTTCCAGCGTCGAGCGATTGGCAAGATGAAGGAAGTCTCCACAACTGGAGACCGCACGGTCCTGTTTGTCAGTCACAACATGGCATCCATTAGAAAACTCTGCCCACGCAGCATTCACCTCGACGCGGGAACAGTCAAACGGACGGGGCCGTCTGACGAAATCATCTCTGCATACATAAATGATGGACTGACCAACGAACTCGACACACCAATTGCAAAGGACTCTCCGCGGACCGGCTCAGGTCGAGCCATGTTCACCCGCGTATGGATCGAGAACGAAGATGGAAACAAACTAACGCACGTGACAAGCGGTGCCAACTTTACCATCGCGATCGAAGTCACCGCCCACGAACCAATTCCGGATATTGTACTCTCGATCGCGTTGCAAGACAGCTCGGACTCCTATGCATGGCTTGTACGCTCCAACTTTGATGGAGCAATCCTGGGTCTGAATCAGAAAACGATTCTCCGGTGTACGGTGGAAGACTTTAATCTCGCTCGTGGCGCATTCAGAGGCGTTCTCTTTATGTCAGAAAGAGACAACGAGATTCTCGACAGCCTCCCCAACGCTTTTACCCTCGACGTCGCTGTCGGAGACTATTTCGGAACCGGCGCTCGGGGACTTCCCAATCATTGCAAAACACTCACGAGAGCAACATGGAAAAGCTCGTCACAAGCCTGATTCTGAACCTCGGAAGAACACGCCTTCTCGACTCCACCCGTGTCTTCGAGCGACTTGGGGCTTCACTCAACATCGATCACCTTCCCTACGCATACAATCAGCGGGGCATTTTGAAATGGAGGTCACTGGAACACTCCGGGGAACGTTATTTTCTTGAACGCATCTTGCCGCATGTGCTGGATGAGGCCCCGATTATCTTTGACGTGGGCGCAAACTGCGGAGACTACACAGATGAACTCGCGAAGCTCTTCTGCACAGCTAAGATCCATTGCTTTGAGCCGAATCCAGAAATGACGAAAGCAATAAGATCAAGGCTCGGCGATTCCGTCACCATTGCGGAAGTCGCACTATCTTCTGAGGAAGGCACGCTAAACCTTTACACGCCAACCGAGACAGACGCTCCATCCCATGGGTCTCTCTATGGCGGCGTCCTGGAGAACTTACACGGTTATGCCAAAGTTGCGACAACAGAAGTGATGACCACAACGCTCGACCAGTATTGTGAAGCACAAGAGATCAAAAAGATCGACTTCTTAAAAGTTGACACTGAAGGAGCAGAGAGAGACGTTCTCGTCGGGGCGAAACGCCTGATCGCCTCGGACGGATTGCCTCTCATTCAGTTTGAGTTCAACGAAATGAACGTTGAGTCAAGGGTCTTTCTGAAGGACTTTTTCCAACTCCTGCCACAGCACCGTTTCTACCGACTCGATACCCAAGGACTCCTCCCTATCAAATATTCACCGCGAGAGGAAATTTTTCAGTTTCAGAACATCATCGCCTCGACAGCGCCTTTACCAGATTGAAGTGGCGATCTCGAGATTCCCCTGACTTGAATACCGTCCTCCAACAGCCAATGCTCAACGACGAATCGCCCCGAGAAGATGCGTGACTGTCCACCCATTCTTTTGCTGGTATTCAACAGGCCAGACCTAACCGCCACGACCTTTGAAAGCATCAGGCAGGCACGCCCGCAACAACTCTTCATTGCGGCCGACGGTCCCCGAATTGGACGAAACAACGAAAGAGAGTTATGTGAGGCAACGCGAAGAGTCGCCAGCGACGTCGACTGGCCATGTGAAGTACGCACACTCTTTCGCGAGGCAAATCTGGGCTGCGAGATTGCCGTGAGCGAAGCCATCTCGTGGTTCTTCGGTCAAGTCGACTCTGGAATTATTCTTGAAGACGACTGTGTAGCTCATTCTTCGTTCTTTGCATTCTGCTACGACCTTCTGCGGAGATACGAGAGTGATGACAGAGTGATGGGCATCACAGGCAACAACTTCCAGGCTGGACACCATCGCGGCAACGCTGATTACTATTTCTCCAAATATCTGCACTGCTGGGGCTGGGCAACATGGAAGCGGGCCTGGGCTCACTATGACCACGAGATGTCCACCAAGGACATCAAGGAGGTTGCGAGAAGTTACGCAGCAGAACCTACCGAAGCAGAAGTCTGGCAAAAGAAGTTCTTATCGGCAAAGCATATGGAACTGAACAGTTGGGCCACACGATGGATGTACAGTATCTGGTCAAGGAACGGTCTCGTAGCAACGCCACAGAAGAATCTTGTCTCAAACATTGGATTTGACGACCGGGCCACGCACACCAAGAGCGGCTCTTCAACCGCAGCCGAAGCTTTGAAAGTGAACAGGCACCCCAGAACCGTCAGGAGGGACTCGTCCGGTGACGTCTTTGTCGCGAGAAACCACTTCAGAATCTTCATCCCGACACCTGCACAACGCGTCACAATGTTCTTAGGTTCGATTCGCAGGGCCATTTGGCAGTCTAGCAATGGGTCATAAGCCGTTCGCAAACAGCAATCGCCCAGACGGGGTATCAAATGTCCATTATTAGCAGACTATTGCGACGCACAACAAGCAGACCGCCGGAGAGCCAATTGGATGCCGACCTGCGAGGCATCAAACAGCTACCACGATACACCCGCACGGCAATAAGGCTCCCGAGTGGAATGATGACGGTCGCAGACGGCTTGTCATTCTATTACAGTTATCGCGAAATATTCCGCGATCAAGTCTATGAGTTCCCGAGGGATTCTGAGGCACCGACAATCCTTGACTGTGGGGCGAACGTTGGACTCGCGACGCTCTACTTCAAGCTGAACTATCCGGACTCGGTTGTAACGGCTGTCGAAGCCGACCCCGGTCTGTTTGAGATCCTCTCGGAGAATGTCCGGACACAGTCGCTAAGCCAGGTGAGACTGCTCAACCGGGCAGTGTGGTCATCCCGGACAACACTTCAGTTCGGATCTGAAGGAGCAGATGCGGGGCGTATTGATGCAGCCGGTGCGACAACCCTCCCAAAACTTTCCGTCGACACGGTGCCGCTCGATGAACTGATCGACGGCTCCGTCGACTTGCTGAAGATGGACATCGAAGGAGCCGAGGTCGAGACACTCTGCCAATCCCGGAAGCTATCTCAGGTTAAACGCATCTTCGTGGAATATCATTCGTTCGTTGACCGCCCCCAGCGGCTGGATGAACTCCTCAGGCAGCTAACGACGTGTGGCTTCCGCTACTCCATCAAGCCTCAGCTCACTGCCAACCGGCCATTCATGAAACAGAAAAACTACCTTGGAATGGACATGACTCTCAATGTTTACGCATGGCGTGAGAAATAGGACCCGACGCCCCATCCAAATCAACGTAGCGCGGTAGCGTTACCGGACTCTGAAATCAGCAACACGTGAAAGTCAAACTAGTAACAACCAATATTGGAGGTGGAGCGGGCAGAGCTGCCTATCGACTTCATGATGGCCTAAGAGCTATTGACGTTGACTCCACTGTGCTTGTGAAGAAGGGGGGCAATTCTGACAAGGGTGTCATACAACTGGAACGCCCCACAAAAACAAGAATTCGCAGATTGCAGGAGCGATTGACGAGAGCCGTTCAGAGATACTCAAGTCCACAGGTTGCGTTCGGGAAAAACTGCCAGACATTCAGCTCTCCCAACGCCCTATGGAATGAGTCATGGAAGCATACGTTGGGAGACGCCGACGTGATCAATCTACACTGGATCTCGTGGTTCATCGACATTCCGAGTTTCGCGCAGTTATCCCACACCACGCCGGTCGTCTGGACACTGCATGACATGAACGCATTCACCGGAGGCTGCCATTACAATGGCACCTGCGAGCGTTTCCAGCAAGCGTGTGGTTCGTGCCCGGAGTTGACGCCAAACGGTCCGCGTGACATGTCTGCGGACAGTTTTGAGGTCAAATGCAAGGCCTATGCGAAGTTCAAGGGCAATCTCACGATTGTCACTCCCAGCAGATGGCTGGGAGAGTGTGTTGAACGCAGTGCGCTTCTCGGGGACTGTCACCGGCACGTCATACCATACGGTATAGACACTGAGACATTCCGCCCAGTCTCTGGACTTCGCGACGCCCTCGGTATCCCGCCAGAGTCGAAAGTCGCACTGTTCATTGCCAACGGCATCGGCACATACCGTAAAGGGGGCGATCTTTTCCAGGCAGCACTCGGCATGCTGGACGTCCCTAATCTGCATGTCGTCGTTGCGGGTCATGGAAAGTTCAGTGAGCCAATTGAGAATGCCACGGTTCACTACCTCGGAGACGTCTCATCAAGTTCGTTACTGGCTGCTGTCTATTCGACGGCAGACTTCACCGTGATACCTTCGCGGCAAGACAATTTGCCGAACACCGTCATCGAGTCTATTGCCTGCGGCACGCCTGTGGTCGCATTTGATGTCGGCGGACTCCCTGACATGGTTCGCCCAGGACTGACGGGCTGGCTCGCCGAGGATCTGTCAGCAGAATCGCTGGCAACAGCAATTTCTTCCGCAATTGAGCTACCGCAGGGCAGGTACCAGCAGCAATGTCGCGATGTGGCGATTGCCGAGTACCCACTCGAATTGCAGGCCCAGCGTTACAAAGAGTTGTTTTCCAACCTCATCCATGACCACAGACCACAGGGCTGACTCGTACACTGATGAACATCATTCACCTGATTAACACGTTTCATCCGCGTGAAGGCAGTGACCTCGTAAGGGCTCTGCCGGTGACAATCGCCTCGATGCTCAGAGCCAGGCAGGAAGCTGAAGCCGCGGGGATCAGTGTTGAACTTCGTGCAGCCGCATTTGAGCATGAGCTGGATACTGTGCCGGATGGCTTTGTCGCCACTGATCCACTGATGCGAGATTGTCGCAGCGTCCCGGAATTGGAGTCCTTCCCTCCGCTGCCATTTCATCGGGATCTGCTCGAACGACTCACCGCCTCAACCGACGGCGAGGACCTGCTGGTCTACACCAACAGTGACATTGGTGTTCAGCCACACTTCTACCAGCACATCAAAGAGGTGGCGAGCCACGGGCACGATGCCTTCACCATCAATCGAAGGACGATCGCCAACCACTACACAGGACCAGACGACCTCGAAGCGATGTACACAGACAAAGGGGAACCGCACCCCGGAGCTGATTGCTTTGTCCTTCGTCGCCATGTCACAGATGCATTTGCGCTATGCGACGTGATCGTGGGCGTCTCGATGTTTGACAAGATGTTGTTATGGAACATGGCTGCCTACAGCAAACACTTTCGCATGTTTCCAGATCGCCTTCTCACGTTTCATATTGGAAACGACATGGCGTGGAAATCACCAACAACACGTCCCCTGAGAAGTCACAATCGGCGAGAACTGTCACAAATGCTGGCAACGATCGATGAATCTATCGGTGGAATCGCAAAAGGTCAGATGCTCTGGAGCATGCTGGGCACACCCGTTCGTTCCGACCACGCCACCAACATGTTCGAATTGTTAGATTTCAAACCGCGCAGGCTGACCACGATGGCCCGAATCAAGCGGGAGCTTAAGCGAGTGTTCGGAACTGGAGCCTCAAACTGACACATCGCAAACGGGACACGAAACCAAACTTCAGATTGACCACAGAATTATCAACATGCAACGTACTACACCACGACTCTCAACACTCGCCCGCGACCTTGGGCTAACTTGTTATGATGTGGGTGCTCGAGGCGGAATCGTCCCGGAGGTGGCCGATGCGAAGGAGTTGTTCCACGCAGTAGGCTTCGAACCAGACGAGTCAGAATGCAATCGCCTCAATGAATCTAAGGATTCGCAATTCCACTCCCTAAAATTTATTCCTGAGGCACTCGGCCCGGAAACCGCGACTCGCACTCTATTCCACACGCGTCATCCCGGCTCATCTACTCTCCTCGCCCCAGACCCTGCTATCGGAGAACGCTTTGGGCGTCCCGAGTACTTCGATGTCGTGGATCGGTCAGAAGTGTCGGTATCCCCGCTCGACCATGTCTGCACACAGTACGAACTACAGTTGCCGCATTACCTGAAGGTCGATGTGGAAGGAGGGGAACTTGACGTTTTAAGAGGCGCAACAGCTACCCTACAGCAATCGGTCATTGCTGTCAGACTGGAAGTGTGCTTCTTCCCAATGAGAGAGAATCATCCACTAGCGTGGGACCTCATGTCTTACCTTCAGGGATTCGCGTTCAGTCCTGTGGAGCTTATCAAACAGGTATCCTGGCGAAGCGAATCGAGGCTGCCATTCCCGGCAGCGGACAAAGGGGAATTCCCGATGTCCAAGGGGGTGCTCGCTCATGGGGATGTGCTGTTCTTCAAGAATGAGTCATGGTTCCTCAGCCTTCCGACAGAATCACGCTCGAACCTTGGTCTGACAGCTGTCATCCTTTCCTCCGTCCTCGGCCATATAGACTATGCAATGAGGCTGATCCGCCTGCTGAATCTGGAAGAATTCTGTCGCGTGCAGCACGGAATTGATATTTGTGAGGAACTCAAGGAACTCTCGCGCCAGATGCACACAGGAATGATCACCACAGAACCGACCCCCGGAATGTTCTCGAGGCTGAAGAACAAGTTTGGCTCTCGGGATTCCACATGAGTGTACACCCCGAAAGAAAACGAGTCCTGTTCCTCGAGACCGGACGACATGGTGGAGGCTCATTTCATAGTCTGCACCAAACCATCTGCGCCCTCGACAAAGCTCGCATCGAGCCCATTGTGTTCTTCACGGCCGACACCTACCACACCGAACGGTATCGTGAAAGCGGCATTGAATGTCACGTCATCGATGACCACTACTACCCTGAGGACTTCAGCACTGCACGCACCAATCGACTCCTGAAGTGGCGTAAACGGATTTTCCTGAGGTGGGACCGACTGACAATCCCCTTCCTTCGGTGTCTCCATGCCAGGGCCATCAGGCAGATGGCCAGCAAACTCAGAGGTCGCCCCGTCGACATTGTCCACCTCAATAACACCCCATATCGAAATCTCTTTGGTGCGTTCCTTGCTGAACGCCTCAAAGCAGTATGCACTTCGCATGTTCGATCGACGAACAGCGGGGAATTCAACGCCCAAATGGCAGAGTACTGTAGAAAGCACATCAAGCTTTACGTCACGATTGCAAGAGAAACTCAGGACTACTGGGTGTCAAAGGGCTTGCCGGAAGATCAAATGGAACTGATCTATAACGGCATTGAAGAGCAGCCAGTCAGTAAGATTGACCTACACAAAGAGTTTAACCTGCCGTCATCTGCCAGTCATATCATCTGCGCCGTCGGGATGCTCATCGCAATTAAGGGGCATGCATTCCTCCTGGAGGCCTTCAGCAAGTGCACCCGTCTTGAACACGCGGCCCTCATCATTGTGGGCCAGGGCCCCCTTGAAGAAGAATTGAAACAGCGGTGCCGGCAGCTTGGTATTGCAGACCGAGTGCGACTGACCGGTCATCGCCCTGACGCCCGCAGCATTATCGCTTCGTCGGATCTGCATGTCCTGCCTTCCACGAAGGAACCGTTTGGGCGAGTCATCGTCGAGTCTGCTCAGGCTGGGGTAGCCACTATCGCGACCGCTGAGGGTGGCCCGGCTGAGATTATCGCAGACGGGATAGACGGGCTGCTTGTCAAATACGGTGATGCAGACTCCCTTGCCAGAGCAATTGATGAGCTAATCAATAGTCCGACCCGGCTGGCTCAGCTTTCCAATGCGGCACTCCAAAGGATCCCGCCGCGATACACCGTGGAAAGAAACGCCGAAGAGTTCTGGAGTGCACTTAAGTCAACGCTGGCTCAATAGTCGGTTTAGCAAGCATCGGTATCAATTCGTCGTATCCCACCTGTGCAGCTCTTCGATTTTACACACTTTCGCGCCCTGCGATCTGCATGTAAGAATGAGTCGCCTCGGTGGTGCCTCATTGTCGTCTGCTTGACAGCTACATTGGTCACGGCAAACGCATTAGCGTTCGTCCTGCTGACCAACAGCGATACAAACGTTGGCTACGCGGTCGTCAGCAAGAAATGGGCACTCGCCTCCTCCGACAAGACACAGTCAGATGTGCTCATTGTTGGCGACTCGAGTGGCGACCAGGGGATTGATCCGGAAGCGTTTGAAAGTTTATCGGGGCTAACAGCCCTGAATCTGTGCACGTTCGGTGACTTACTGACCGTGGACGATCTTTGGCTGCTTGAGCGAAGAATCCTCGAGGGTGCAGCACCGAAGCATGTCATTATGATCCACGTCTATGACATGTGGCATCGCGTGGATCCAAATTTGGCAGCCTTGAGACAAGCTCCCTTGTCGTGGAGCCAATGGGACCAACACACAGAAATTATCCCTCTCGGAACTGCCTGGAAGCTGCGGGTGCTGCTGGACCGGTATGTCCCGCTGCTCTCCCGTCGCGACTCGCTCAGGCAGATACTCCTGCGTGGCGGTTTGATGCAGCCGGAGACTACGTTTACTCCCCGTGGCTTTCGCCCCGTCTCCAAGGTCAACCAGGAGCGAACGCGCAAGGATCGCACGCAGCATCTGGCATTCCTCGGGGCCAATACCTTCCACCCTTCAGCAGTGAACGAGGCGGCACTCGAGAGAGTCCTCTCCCTTTGTGAAGAGCATTCAATTCAATTCTGGCTCTTTAACTCTCCGGTTGAAGCAGAGTTGGCGAGATCGCCGCTGTTTCGGGATTATCACCGTGAGGTCATCGACTGGCTCGAAGAACAGGTGCGCGACTTTCCGAATGCCACAGTCAATCGAGAACTGTATACCGTATCGATCGAACACTGCGAGAGAGTCGACCATATCGATACGACGGCGGCATCAGAGTACACAGCCTTTGTTTCAGAGAGGGTATTTTCACAGTCACCCACCGACAGGCTCCCTGCGAAATAACCCGTGCTCTTTAACTCACTCGAATTCGTCCTGTTCTTCGCACTGGTTTATGGCCTGTACATCGTCTTTGTCCACCGCGCTCAGAATGTGCTGCTGCTAGTCGCCAGTTACGTCTTTTACGGCTGGTGGGACTGGCGATTTCTCGGGTTGATCCTGGCCTCCACGATCGTGGACTTCGTGTGCGGCATAAAAATCGGGGCAACAGAAGCCGCGCCTCGACGCAGACTCTGGCTCTGGGTCAGCATGACATCCAACCTGGGTGTCCTCGGCTTCTTTAAGTATTTCAACTTCTTCGCGGAATCCCTTGATCGTGCTCTTGCACCTCTTGGGATGCATGCCGACTGGACATTCGCCACCATCATTCTGCCGGTAGGCATCAGCTTCTACACGTTTCAGACGATGAGCTACACCATCGACGTCTATCGTCGTGAGATGAAGCCAACGCATGACTTCCTGAATTTTGCGGTGTTTGTCTCCTACTTTCCGCAATTGGTGGCAGGTCCTATTGAACGCGCCCGGGTACTGCTGCCACAGATTGAACGGCCAAGAAGAATTCGTTACCAGCAACTGCGAGACGGGTTCCGCCTGATTCTGGTTGGCTACATCCTGAAACTGGTCGTTGCTGAAAACATGGCACCCTTCACGCGCAGCCTCTTCAATCAGCCGGAACATCACCACGGGCTCAACGTTCTGTTTGGGCTGTACGCCGCCGCGTTCCAGATATTCGGTGACTTTGCCGGCTACACGAATATCGCTCGTGGCATCAGCAAGCTGATGGGGATCGAACTCATGCGAAACTTCGATCAGCCGTACTTTGCCACCAATCCCAGTGATTTCTGGAGGCGCTGGCACATTAGCCTGAGCACATGGCTCCGAGACTATCTCTACATTTCCCTGGGTGGTAATCGCGGTGGACAACTCATCCTCTATCGCAACCTGATGATCACCATGGTCCTCGGCGGATTGTGGCATGGGGCCGCACTCAATTTCGTCGCCTGGGGCGTCTTCCACGGAACGATCCTCATCCTCCACCGAATCATGAAACCGACTCTGGACACCTGGAGCGATCGCTTACCCCTGAACAGACCAATCTTCAAAACGACGCTGATGATTCTGTTCTTTCATGTCACCTGCCTCGGCTGGATGCTGTTCTTTGTCAAACGACTTTCCCACGTAAAGACCCTTCTCATCAACCTGTTTCAGTCCGTCGAGCCTGTCGATATCACTCTCCTCGTGGTCGTTGGTTTGTTCGGAGGGATGGCACTGATGATGGATATCCTGCGGGAGCGGCACCCGACTGACGAAGAGCCGGTCATCAGTTCCCGCGGCGGTCGCCTGGTCGCTTACTGCGCCGGCGTGGCCGTCTTGATGATGTTTGGGGCATTCCAAAGCTCAGAATTCATCTACTTCCAGTTTTAGGGCTGCTGCCACACAAACGACTTCATGCGAATTGCCTTTATCACGCCCGAGTATCCTACGGAAGAGACCTACAGCGGCGGTCTGGCCAATTACCTTGGCAGAATGACAACAGCTCTGGCGGATCAGGGGCATGATGTCCATCTCTTCACCAAGTCGTTCGAAGCGAACGAGCAGTTTGAGTACCGGGGAGTGACGGTACATCGCGTCATTCCTCTTTGGGACACAAAGATGCGGATCGACCGTATCGACCGGCTCACTCCTCGCTCACTGTACGCCCCCTATCAGGACTTGAAAGCCGCCTGGAGTCTGTGGCGGCGATTCAAAACCGAACACAAACACCAATCATTTGACATCGTCCAGGTCGCGAATGTTCTTGCCGTGGGGTGGTACTTTAACAGACTCCGAGACGTTCCCGTGGTTACCCGCCTGTCGAGCTACCGCCCCGCCTGGGATCGCGCATATGGAGTTGAAGAAACTCGCAGTGTGAGACTACGCTGGTGGATGGAACGCAAAGCCATTGAACGCATTCAACACACGTACGCCCCCACACATTTTGTAGCTCGATTGACGGAGGAGAATTACAACGTCTCAAACGTCAAGGTCATTGAAACACCGTTCTACCATGAGGAACCTGATTCCGACACCAGCGTTTTCGACGAACACCTCAGCGGGAAGCGCTATGTTCTGTACTTTGGTCGCCAAACGCAGATGAAAGGCGTCCACCGGTTGGCCGAAGCGCTCCCGAAAGTGATGTCGGACTTTCCCGATGTTCATGCCGTATTCGTAGGAAACAGCGGCAAGGCGCCAAGTGGACCCGGCATGCATGAATATATCAGCGAACTACTGCGGGAATATCGCGATCGTCTGGTGATACTGGACTCGATGCGACACGATCGACTCTATCCCATTGTCCAGAACGCCGAGATCGTTGCCCTACCGTCCCTGATTGACAATCTTCCCAATACCTGTCTTGAGGCGATGGCTCTCAGTCGGACCGTCGTCGCGACGAGCGGAACATGCTTCGAGCAACTGATTGCGCACGGCGAGTCCGGAATACTCGTGAAGCCCGACTGTGCCGAAGCGCTCACCGAAGGCCTTAAGCAAGCGCTTCGCCTAAGCACCGAAGAACGGATCTCCATGGGAGAAAGGGCGAAGTCGCGAATTGCCGATTTACACCCTGACCTCAAGGTGCCGGAACTAACGCGCTACTTTGAAACTCTCGCATCAACTGGCAACCTCAGCCCGTCCGTCACACCATAACTCATGTTGAGTTCAGTGCCCACGCGAAAGATCACGCTGCCAATCAGGCCACCAGTTGATGGAACGTAATCAAGACACAGGTAATGGCAAGGCAGACTCGATGTCACCCCTTGTTGTCTTTGTAGTGGTCACTTACAACGCCAGCCGCTGGATACGTAAGTGTCTGTCTTCTGCGCAGAATCAGTCCGGCGTCACCACTGCCATCATCGTCATCGACAACCGGTCCGACGACGACACATCAGACATCGTCCGCACCGAGTTTCCAGAGGCAAGGCTGACCATCAATAAGGAAAACAAGGGATTCGGACAAGCCAATAACCAGGGCATCTCTCTGGCAATTCAGATGGGAGCGGACTATGTCTTTCTGTTGAACCAGGATGCGTGGATTGACCAACACTGCTCGAGAATCCTCGCGGCGGCAGGGCGAACAGCGAAGTCACCCGGCGTACTGAGTCCTATGCACATGGAGTACGAAGGCTCACGCCCCCACTCATGTATGGCAACGTATCTGCAGCGGAATCCGAGCGATATTCCCGCAGGTGAAGTGATCAACATCCCGTTTGTGCCTGCAGCGCTGTGGATGATCCCGGCATTGGTTATGCGTCGGGCTGGAGGCTTTGACCCTGTCTACTTCATGTACGGTGAAGACGATGACCTTGCCAAGCGGATTCGCGGTGACGGCGGGGAGGTCCTCGTCGTCGCAGATGCACGAGGCTACCACGCTGAAAAGCAGGGAAGTCCGCCTTTGCGACGCCTGGCCGCCAAACACTACTCAGAATCCTGCGCCTTGCTCAGGTTCAGCGGGCACCCTGTCATCCGTAGATACGGAGGATGGTTCGTTCAGGAGTTGCGAAGTCTGCTGAATTCTCTTGCACGACTCAGGTTTCGGCAGTTCGTTGCTCGTGTGATGGCGCTCGCCTGGGTCATTCGTAATGTATCGACGATCGAATCATCAAAACGAACCCTGGCTAACTCGCCCGGCCCGTTTCTTTCCATTCGCAAGAACCCGTCGGACTACAAGAACGTCACAGCGGCGTCATAAAGAGTAACCGTGGACACGACCTCCAGACGCGGCCCACTGGTCAGCATTCTCATCCCTTGCTACAACGCCGAACGCTTTGTAGCAGATGCTGTTAACAGTGCACTCAACCAAACGCACGACAACATCGAAGTGGTCGTCATCGATGATGGGTCCCGAGATTCCTCCCGGGAGGTCCTCAAGTCGTTTGGAGACAGAATCATCTTCGAGGCTGGACCAAACCAGGGTGCATGCGCTGCGCGAAACAGAGCTTTTGAGCTTTGCTCAGGTGAGTACATTCAGTATCTGGACTCCGATGACAAGCTCGCCGTAAATAAAATTGACAGCCAGTTGCCTGCACTGGAAACTGGCGACTCAGATATTTCACTCTGCAAGATTGGCCTATTCGGCGACGAGAAAGGTGAACGTCAGGAGAAGCGACAGCACCCACACCCGGTCGGCGACGCACTCGAGTACTTCCTGAACCACCCGATACAGACTGCTGCACCTCTGATGCACAGAACATGGGTCGAGAAAAGCGGCGGCTTTCGAAAAGGACTCAAACGTGGGCAAGAGGCCGATTTCCACCGCCGCTTAGGAGCCCTCGGCCCCAGACTTTCCATGGTCGACCAGATTCTTGTTTGGGTGCGCATGCATGATGGTCCCCGCATCACTCACAAAGCAGTTGACCCGCACCAGACCGTTGAAGTGTGGCTCAGTCTCGTTGAGGCGATTGCAGCATCCGCGGCATGGAATGAGGACCGCCGCTACACGATCGCGAAGTCACTCCTCGACGCCTCCCGAAGCCTGTACGCACAAGGAGGCGAGGCACTTGCGATTGAGGGCATTGAGACGGCCGTTGAAATTTGTCCACGCGTGCTCGACTGCGATCGGCTCTCGAGGAGAGTTCTCACAGCCATCTTTGGACCGATCAAGGCAGAGCGATTCATACGAGCCGTCCGATAGCCCAGTCTCGGGCGTGCAGCGCGCCTCAGCCTTCTGTGAACTTCCTGATCTATCAAGATGAAGTGCGTGCATTGAGATCGAGCTTGCCCTGTGGACACCTCGTCCAGCCAAATTACAACCGATGAAACCACTCACACCATACATTGCCATCTCCGGCGCCTTTGAACGAGACAATTTCGGAGATCTTCTCTTCGGAATTGTGACGGAGAAATTGCTCCACCCCATGCCAGTTGTGCGGGTTGGACTGCACTCAAGATCATTGGAGGAGTTTGGCAGCCCGAGTGTCTATTCTACGAGAGCGCTTACCCAATTCGCGAAGGCACATCCACCAACGGCATTCTTATGTGTTGGCGGTGAGCTGTTTATGGCCGATCCACAGAATGGAATGCGATTCAACACTCCTCCAGATCTATATCAAGCATACATGCGGTTGTTGCCACCAAACCGGCGCAGGTACACCGAAATGGCATCGGGAAGAGCGAGTGGCCTCGCCTATGTTCCATGGAGCGACTTAAACTTTCACTTTCCGCAGGAAATTCCCATTCTGCTCAATTCCTGCGGAGGATCGTCACTGGCTGATGACCCTGCTTTGACTTCGCAGGTGCTCTCCTATCTTTCCGACGTTAACTTCCTGTCTGTCCGGGATCAGCGGACGTTGGATTCACTGCAGAGCGACGATCGCTGCCGGCTTGCTCCCGACGTCGTGACGCTCATTGATGAAACATGCAACGAAGAAGTATCTGCAGCGAAGCACGATCTCTTGAAGGAGAACGATCTCCTGTCACAGCCTTACCTAATATTTCAGGCCAAGGATCGCTATCTGAATGAGCCATCTTCTGCCGCCCAGGCAATTTGTTCAGTGGCGAATAAGTACCGCCTGAACGTCGTATTCCAACCAGCAGGCCTTGCGTCAGGCCACGACAGCTTTGAGGCAATGGAACAACTCGGTGTCCTTGTCAATAACGGCCTGGTCAATACGACATCTTATGTACAGCGTAATCGTAACGTATTCTGTCAGGTCGCTGCCTTGGCTAACGCCAGCCTTGTTATCGCTTCAAGTCTTCATTGCCGCATTATTGCCGCCGCTTACGCGGTTCCCAGGGTAACGATTTCAAACGGGAAAGTTGCTGCATACATAAACACATGGGAAAGTGATCTTGGCATGAAGACCTATGCCCTCGCAGACATTCCGAAAGCAGTAGACACGGCGTTGTCATTCCCGCACGATGTTTGGAATATGCTGCGCAATACCCAGGTCGAACTTGCCAAGAAGAACTTTGCTTCGTTGCGAGCACATTTGCCACCGAGGACATATACCGATGCTGTCAACGCCCCGCTTTCAACGATCAAAGAGTCTCTGTTACTGCTCGAATCGGAACTATTGAGACGCGACTTGCTGTCCCACGTGGTAGCGTCTGAGTCGGAGGGAGATCGAAGACTGTGGCGGACCAAGTCACGTCTAAGACCATACTGGCAGCGATTAAGGCGGTTTCTTCAGCCTCGTCAACGATCCAACAGTCGATAAGGTGCACGAATTTTGTCCCCCCGGCCAGCCCGTTGGCACCAGGCCCCGCAGGCACGAAATATTGGTTAGTACAGGACTTACAGTAAATGCTGGGTAGACTCGCCTACCAATTCCGCAGCACATTGAAGCATGGCGTAAGCACAGCCTGGTACCGTGATGTAGTGCGCAAGAGAATATTGAAGTCGAGTCCGATTGAAGCGAATGACAATTCGGATTGCGAAATCCACGTCATGACGTCAGATTCAGACTGGCTGAACCTGATGTGGGCACTGAAGTCTTTCTATCACGCTTCGGAAAGACAATATGCGCTGTGCATCCATGACGATGGAACACTGTCAGCCGAGGCCAGGGATTCGCTCCGGCAACATTTCCCTCAGGCGCGGCTGCTTGACCGCAGTACGGCCGAACAGGACGTTCTCAACTCGCTCCAGACACGCCCACGCTGCCACGAATTCCGCAGCAGCAATCACCTTTCCCCCAAGGTGTTTGACTTTCGGCATTACCTCAACGCTGACCGGATGTTGCTCCTGGACAGCGATGTCTTATTCTTTCGAGAACCGAGCGCACTCCTCAGCCGAATCGAAGATGACGGATACCGGCTGAACAGCGTCAACGCGGATGTGGATTCTGCCTACACGGTTGACCCCAATGACATTCAAGAGCGTTTTGGGTTTGAACTGGTGGGGCGATTCAACTCAGGTCTGGGCGTCATCCACAAAGACTCTCTCAACTTAGACTGGATTGAGGAATTCCTCGGAGTGCCCGGGATCGTAGGTCACTTCTGGCGTATCGAGCAAACACTGTACGCCCTGTGCAGTTGTCGATATGGCGTCGAGCTTCTGCCCGACACTTATGATGTTTTCCTTGAGGGGCCACTCAAGGAAAGACAATCCCGGCACTATGTCGGGCCGATCCGCCACCTCATGTATTCTGAAGGCATCAGGCAACTCGCCAGGGTCAGCCAGCAGTGGTAACACGAGAAAAGATCGCATCGGAAAGTGCGGAGAAAGACGCCTCTCGTCATGTCGTGCACCTGCCGGTCTATGAAGAGAACGCCTACCAGCCCAATATCATGGAGGCTCAGGAAGCCCTCGGCTGGCGCGTCACGCATGGCGGAGCAGGGGGCAACTTTCTGAGAACAGCACTCAGGGTCTGGAAGCCGGACATCCTGCACCTGCATTG
>DNPC01000765.1 GCA_003501565.1 Planctomycetaceae bacterium
GTCAGTATGTCCGATGCCCGTTCGAGTCTCTACCGGCGGATCGAGTGTCTGCTCGTGCCAGGTTTCTTGCTCGCTAGCAAGAGTCGTCGCTGGGTCGCCGCACTCGTCGGTATCCCGATGCTAGTCGTCGCATTTTTACTCGGGATGGCACGGCTTGATACGTGGGCCGTCGCCGAGGTGCCTGAAGAACGCAGCTCAATCTCTACGGAACAAGAAGGGGCGCCGGAGCCGGGCGAGGATGACCAACTGAAGTACAAGTCCTATTCGGGATCTGTAACTGACTCCGATGGTAGTCCCGTATCGGGCGCGAAGATTTGGTTGTCCAGATCGTTTTACAAGCAAAACACAGATCCGAAGGAGTTCATTCGACTTGAGGTCGCTCAAACCGACTCGCAAGGGCGATTTGATTTCGAAATCGATCAGGCCGTACTGCGGAAGTTTCATTCGCCCGCGTATGGGTATTCCCCAAGCAGCAATCAACTGCTGGCGCATCTTGCGTTGATTGCCGAGGCACCTGACCGAAGGGTTAGCGGTCTGCCAATCATGGTCTTTGCCGACGGGATCAAGCCGTCGGAGATGGTTGGCCTTCAGAAACAGGTCGATGGTACCCTGGGAGGCGGGCATTTCGAGCGGCGTACGATCGAACTTCCCCCATCAATTGGACCGGTGAAGGCAAAGTTGCTAGATCTGGACGGGGAACCAATTACGAACGTTGCAGTGCGTCTAGAGTCAATTGAATCGACCAAGATCGCTGACTTGCTCGCTGAATTGGAAAAACGTGACACGGATGCAACGAATCTAATTCGGCATGAGCGACAATTCATGTTTTCGTCCAAGTTAGCCGCCTACCTGATCGCTCGATCTCAGCCTGCAATTGTCACCAACGCGCAAGGGGAATTTGAGCTTTCTGGACTCGGCAAAGACCAATTAGCGGCTCTCACCCTCTCTTCCAGCAAACATGAGGCCTCGAGAATCATGGTGCTCGGTCGGGATATGGAGTCTAAGCGAATCCCCAATGTCAGCATTTACCCAAACGGGGCGCAGGACGTATTCTTCGGCAGCCAGTTCACACACGTTCTGGGTCCATCGGTTCCAATTGCCGGTACGGTTACCGAATACCAATCTGGAAAACCCATCGCTGGTGCGACTGTTTATGTCGAACGCCTATTCCGAGAGAAAGGCATGTCGGACAACAACAGACTCCGTCTATCAACGGAGTACATCAGAACTGTTTCTGATGAAAACGGGCGGTACACGCTGCGAGGCTTGCCTCCAGGCGGCGAGCATGTGATCGAAGTCGTCCCGCCCGCGTCAGAACCTTGGCTGACATCGAGTAATGTTGTGTCCCCCAGTGTCAATGAAAAAATGCATCTACTTGATATTCAAGTCTACCGAGGGATCTGGATCGAAGGCAGCCTGACTGACGGCCCGTCCGGCGAGCCTTTGAGGGGTACGGTGGACTACCTGGCACTACGCAGCAATACCAATACCCCTCGATCCGTCGGATTGAGACAAGGATGGAACCACTTTGCATTCCCTGTAGATGATTCAGGCCACTATCGTGTGGTCGGTTTGCCTGGACCTGGTCTGGTGCTCGCGCGTTCGGTTGTCGGCGAGCGGAAGTATCCGTTGGCAGTTGGAGCTGACGAAGTAGAAGGCTACGATCCGGAATCCCGATCGCTGCCAACCTACCGCTCGCTTCCGGTTACAAACTGGAACCGTATCCAGCAGATCGATCCGCCCAAGGGTGCTGAGTCGTTCTCTTGCGACCTTACGCTGACCGCAGGAACATCGCTGGCTGGCCGAGTGGTGGCTCCTCGCAAGCTTGAAAAACTCGAACTCGAAATGCTTGGGCTGAACGACACACAGTTTTGGGCTCAGCTCAAGGACGACACATTCACCGTCCACAACTACGAACCAGATGAGCCGCGACGGCTGTTTGTAAGGACGAAAGATCACAGCCTGGCCGGTACTCTGCTGGTTGAAGGGAAGTCTCCGGACAACCTCCTAGTTCAGCTTGAGCCCGCCGTAACAGTTACTGGTCGGCTGATCGACACTTCAAAAGATGAACCTGCTGCCGGCTACATGATTTTCTGTGAGAAGTCTACGCTTGGCTACTTCCGCATCGGAACCAACAATCGGAGTCCAACTACGGATGAAGACGGACGATTCACAATCACTGGCTTGCTTGCGGGCATCGAGTACTCAGCTATGTCTGCGAACGTGCAGCGCTTTAGTTCGGGCAAGAACAATTTTCAAATTGATTTGTCTGATGCCAAGCCGGGCGCAAACATCGAACTTGGCGACGTAACCGGCCCAAACTCAAAGTGACGAAGGAAGGAGTGAGCTGCGAACTGTCCCGAGTTGCGGTCAGCATGGGCCACAACTGGATCGTAGCTAACTCAAGTGGGTCGTCGGAATAAACAGATTAAGGATGTTTCACGATGAGCTGGGAACCCTACACTCCGACGTCTGATCAACCCTGGGATAGCCGACGAACTGTGCATTTGCATCGCCGCACAGTGTTCGGCGCATGTTGGGCGGAGATCGAACGAGATCTGGAAGGGGATCCCCAGGACGCGATCACTAGGGTGCTCCAGGGGAAGAATCGGCTGGGGGGGCTGCGACCGAATTTTGAATCGAAGTCACGCTTAATCTGCAATACGGCGCTGGACACCGGAAGCGTCGACCGCTTAGCGGCATGGTGGATATTCCGCTGCTTGCACTCGCCATTTCCACTCGAAGAACGTTTGACGCTGATGTGGCACAATCACTTTGCTACCGGTGCAGACAAAGTCGGAAATCTGCGTTTGATGTATCGACAAAACGAGGTTTTCAGAAAGCACTCACAGAGTCAATTCGGCGCATTGCTCACCAACATGAACGAAGATCCTGCGTTGTTGGTTTGGCTGGATGCACCACTCAACAAGGCTGGTCGTCCGAACGAAAATCTCGCCCGAGAAATCATGGAGTTGTTCGCACTTGGGATCGGACACTATACCGAGCAAGACATTCAAGAAGCAGCGCGAGCGCTGACTGGTTCGACTGTCAAACAATTGAAGTACCACTTCAATCAATCAGCGCACGACAAAGGCGAAAAAGAGATACTCGGTGAGCGTGGACACTGGACGCCGCAAGACTTGCCCCAAATCTTGCTTCAGCGTGAAGCTGCGTCGAAGAGGATTGCGTGGCGTTTGGTCAGTGAGTTTTTCGGAGAGGGGGTCGTAAGCAGCGAATTACGGGATGAACTGGCCGCAGGTTTGCGCTCGAACGGTTTGAGTATCGCATGGGGTGTCGAGACGATCTTGCGTTCGATGCTGTTCTTCTCCGATGCCAACATTCAGTCGCGAGTCTGCGATCCAGTCTCATTTGTAATCAGCACGATTCGGTCACTCGAGCTGTGGGAAAATGCACCCAGTACGCTTGCTATGGCGGTTTGGATCAAGCGGATGGGACAACAGCTGTTCCAACCACCGAACGTCGGCGGCTGGAGTGGAGGCCGTGCGTGGCTTTCCACGAAATCGGTCATCACCCGGTCAAACTTCGCCAGCGTGATTTCAGAACACGTAAATGCGCAAACCACTGCACCAACGGACCAGATCAATTCGCTGAGACTTCTGCTTGGCGGTGGTGAGGTCAGCACAAACGCTCGAGATGCCAACAGTGAAGAGATCAATTGGCTTCACGAATTACTCGCCAACCCAAATGCATTTCTGCACTAAGGAACGAACCACCGCGAGGTGGCCGCCGCTGCGAAGGTGGACCGTGAAGCAAATTCGAGCACCTTTAGAGACGAACATCGTAAAGGATCTTCCATGATAAATCGTCGAAAACTGGTTCAGAACAGTGGTATCGTGTCGCTTGCACCTTTCTTGCCAGCGTTCTTGCACAACAGCGTGCAAGGAGACGAAAAAGAGAATGCAGCGCTGCGAGACGAGAAGAAGCTGTTAGTGGTTATTCAATTGACGGGTGGCAATGATGGCCTCAATACAGTGATCCCATACGACAACGAACTGTACCAAAGGCACCGTCCTTCACTTGGTATTCCCGCCGACCGCGTCTTGAAGATCAATTCGCAAATCGGCTTTCATCCCTCCATGCGTGCTGCTGCGGATCTACTTGAAAGTGGCCGTTTGTCGATTGTCCAAGGCGTTGGCTATCCAAATCCTAATCGATCGCACTTTGAGAGTATGGCGATTTGGCACCACGCCCACGTCGACTCGCGCCATCACGATGGCAATGGCTGGCTTGGCAGGAGCTTTGACTACGGTACTTCTGTCGATGGTGCAACGGATGCGACCGTCGCAGTCGGAGATGCTCAGATCCCGGCAGCAATCCGGGGTCGACGTGCCAAGGCAATCGCACTCGCTGCTCTGGATGACCTTAAGCTGATGAGTGCGATCAATGCACCGAAGCAAAATGATTACCAGGGAGCGTTGGCCTCCTTTGTTGCGCGGACGATTCAGCATTCATACCAAGTTTCCAAGGACTGGGAGGCTGAGGGGACCGAGGGTGCTGCACAATACCCCGCAACTAAGCTTGCCGGAGATTTGAGGCTTGCCGCTCAGTTGATCAAGTCCGGCGCAGGGTCCAGAGTGTATTACGCTTCGCAGCCAGGATACGACACACACGCTGTCCAGGCGCGTACGCATGGCGATCTGCTACGAGAGTTCTCTGAGGCACTCAAGGCGTTCTTGGATGACATGCAAGACTCGGGGCTCGACGATCGCGTGCTTGTGCTGGCGTTTTCTGAGTTCGGACGTCGCGTAACTGAGAATGGCTCGAGCGGCACTGATCATGGTGCCGCAGGTCCAGTTTTCTTAGCTGGGAAACACATAGCTGCTGGTTGCGTCGGCAGTCATCCTTCATTGGTCGATTTGCTCGATGGCGATCTTAAGATGTCGATCGATTTCCGGCAAATTTACGCGTCACTCCTCGAGCAATGGCTGGGCATTGAATCCAAACGTGTGCTCTCGCAAGTGTATACACAATTGCCGATTCTTAAGGCCTAACTAGGCAGAACGCGAACTAGCTTTCGAACCAGAGTTTGAGCCCGGTTGCGACCATGGTTTAAGAAAACAAACGCTAGACTCTAACGAAGCAGTTTTTAAAATCGCTCGCTGTACAAGTCTGTATTCAGATTCTGCTTGGATCATAGTACAGAAAGCCATCTTCGCTGCCCCGGGACCAAACGGATGTGACTTTGCTCCCACGCCATCCGGCTGCAGTCGCCGACACCGATGTCAGTTTACGCTAGGTCGAAGCAGCGTGAAGCTGGACCCGCAGCTGGCTTTTCGCTCGGTTCGCTATCACAGACCGGCGGTGCTAACTGCTATGATTTTCGATGGCAAGTTGAACGGGGGCTTTGAGGGTACGGAACAGTTTCTATGGAATTCGCGGATGACAAGACGGCCCTGATTCTAAAGCGTGCGAAGGAGGGCGACGCATCGGCAAGGTCCGATCTAGTCGCTCTTTATCGAGACCGAATCAAGCGAATGGTCTCCCTGAGGATGGATCGACGTTTGCAAAGCAGAGTCGATGCATCCGACATCGTTCAGGACGCGTCGCTGGAAGCGACAAAAAGGCTGGATGAGTATTTCGCGAAAACCGACTCCATGGACTTTTTCGTGTGGCTACGATGGCTAGCGATCGACAAGTTACTCGACACACATCGATTCCACCTAGGCGCACAAAAGAGACGAGCTGACCAAGAGGTATCCATCTACTCACGCCCCGTCGCGGAGGCAACATCGATTGCCCTTGCAGAGCACTTGCTGGGGCGAGTGACGCAACCCTCCGAATCGATCCAGAAACGGGAATTGCAAGTGGCCTTGGAGGAGGCGCTCAATGATCTCGACCCAGTCGATCGTGAAGTCCTTGTACTGAGGCATTTCGAGGATCTATCCAACAACGAAACGGCTGCAGTTTTGGGAATCAAAAAATCCGGTGCAAGTAGACGCTACGTCGTCGCGCTCGCTCGATTGAGAGAGCTCATGCAAGATAATCCGGCTTTCTCAGACTACTTTGCCTGACCGCGCTGAGAAGTCCGCAGCGCTGAACTTCACAGAGACGACTATTTGTCGTTCACCAATAGCGAGGATTTCCAAGCTTGGAATTCGTCCAACTCAAGGACCGTTCGAAACATGGGATAGCGGAACGTGATGTCGATTTGTTCTGCAATTTCAAACATTCCTAATGCTTCGGCGGATCTCAGATGCTTCAAGCAGTATTTCGCATTCTCGTCGGCTGACGGCTCGTCAGCTCGCGCGAGGTCACTCGCATGGGCAGCCGCATACAGCCCGGCCAATTCGAGGTTGATTCTTCCACTGGACTGAAGTAGCTCTTGCGATATTCCCGCGACAAGCGGCTTCCAATCCACTTTCGCACTCATACCGAACTCAGCTTGGGCAAGTTGCAAACGCGCAACCAGCTGTTTCTCGTCGGAAACCGCATACTCCAGCGCAGCTCGAAACGCATCCGCTGCAGCCGCGGGATCTTGCTCGAGCATTCGTATCTGCCCGAGTGTCTGATGGCAGGCGGTGAGTTGTTTGATGATGGCTAGGTTGTTTTTCGCAAACTCAAGCGTGCTTTCGCCGATGTCATTGGCCTTCAATAACACCGCGGCTGCTTCGGCAAGTTTGCCTTGATCGCGCAGTAGCTCGCCGAGTGTACTGGCCGCATCCTGAACGGCCAGTGTCATCTCAACTACCTGCGGAGATCGTGCATATTGCTCCTCGGCTACAGCCAGTGATTCCTTTAAAATTCCCTCGGCCTCATCGGGCCGCCCTGTATAGAGGTAAAGCGTCGCTAGGCCGGACTGACTTCGGCTCAAGTCGCTGAAAAAGCTTGGACGATCTGGAGCTTGATCACAAACCGATTCGCAGAACTTGATCGCCAGTCGGTAGTGCTTCTCTGCAAGCTCGTTCTCTTCCAGTTTGCGGTAGGTGAGAGCGATATTGTTATGAAGGCGAGCGACTCGAGATTCATTGTTGATTTCGTTTGGCGAATCACGAAACAGCTTCTCTCGCAGCTCAAGCGCGCGAAGATATTCTTCTTGTGCTTCTGCATATTTTCCTTGAGCCCAAACGGACGATCCAAGGCTGGAGTAAGCATTCGCGACATCCCGCTGAAAACGCCGAGACAACGGGAAATCGCGGCTGAGTTCCTCGAGCGACTCAATCGCCTGGCGGGTGCAAGCAAGTGCTTCCTCGGTATGGCCGACTCGGCTGAGCATTCTTCCGATCGACATATCTTGGACAGAAAAAAGCCACCGCACTTGGGTGTCGTTCTGATCAACCACCAATGCCCTGCGAAACTCTTCCTTGGCCCTTTGGAAATTCTCGCTGGCTTCTACGTAGGCGCCAGTGCGCGTTTGGACTGCGCCAACTAGGCGATGAGCGAGCCCCAGAACGCGGTGATGTTCGAAGTCTTCAACCGCCGGGTCTGGATCGTCAATCAAGATATCACGTGATTCCTCGGCAGCGCTCAATGCTCGCTCGAAATCTGCTTTGGAAGAGTAGTACGCGGCTGTACGTCCGATGATGTCGGATAGCAGTCTCCGAGCTTTTGCATCAGAGGGGGTGGTCGCGAACAGGTCTCGTCCAAGCCTGATACCCGTGTTCCATACTTCGATCGCTTCGTCCGGTTTGCTGGTGTTTAGCAAAACATCACCGAGAATCGCTTTCGCGCGAACAAGCCGTTTCCTTGGTTCGGGATCGTCATTGCCTTCGGCCTGCTGCGTGGCAGCTTGGATGGCTTTCTGGAAATACTCGATGGCTTTGTCCTTCGAGTAGTAAGAGTCCTCAACCACGCCGAGCCGATGCAGTGAGTCGATATAGCTCAGTTGCACTTCGGCATCACCGCCACGCTGTACAAGTTCTTCGTAAAAGGAAACTGCAGCCCCCACCAGCTTGGCACGAAGAGGTTCCATGCCGGGTTCGTTGAGCAACTGCTCTTGGCTAACCGAAACGAAGTACTCGTCGACGGCATCAAAAGCGATCTGGAAATTTTCGTCCGCAATTGCTTTTTGGCTCCGTGCTAACTCCGAACTCTCCTTGGCGAGTTCCTCCTGTCGCTCCGCCTCGGCAAGATTTATTCTCGCTTGATCTCGTTGGTCGAGCACCACAACGGTACTAACGATGAGCACAGCAATGAGGCTAGCCATGGCCAGCATTGCTGCGGTTAGTGATTTGTTTCTTCGGACCCAGCGTGAGGTACGCTCAAGGGTAGAAGCTCTGCGAGCTTGGATGGGCTGGTCCTCGACAACTCTTCGCAAGTCCGCAGCTAATTCAAGTGCAGAGACGTAGCGACGGCGCGGATCCTTGTGCATCGCTTTTAGGACAACGGTTTCTAAATCGAGCGGGATACTGCGGTTTACATCGCGTGGTCGCGGAGGTTCGACGTTGGCAACTTGATCGACGATTTGCAGTCGATCAGCCGCATCAAAGGCTTTCTGCAGCGTGAGCAGTTCGTAGAGCGACATACCGAGACCATAAATATCGACGCGGTGATCGCCAGCGTTCTTGAATCGTTCTGGCGCCATGTACCGCGCCGTACCGATGAAGTCGCCAGTTGCAGTGAGGTCCACGTCCTCTGTTTTGGCTAGCCCAAAGTCAGCGAGCCAAACCACTCCGGAGTTATCCAGAACCAGGTTGGATGGTTTAACGTCGCGATGCACGATGTTGCGATCGTGTGCATAAGCCAGTGCATCAGCGATATCCGCTCCAAGCTTGGCGATTGCCTGGTAGTACGGCTTCCTTTTGTTCTCGCTGCCAGACGCCGTCGAACCGTCGGACTGGCTGGATAGCTCAGAAAAGTATTTGGACGTGTCGCTTCCCGATGCATCGAGCTTTACCAATTCTCGATAGACTTCGTCGAGTCCACGGCCTTCGATGAGCTGCATGGTGTAGAAGCAAACATCGTCATCTTGGCCGACGTCAAAGACGGGAATGATATTCGTGTGGTGCAGCCCCGCCGCTGCTCGAGCCTCCCGACGGAACCTTTCACTGAGCTTGGAATCTTGCAAGATGGTCGGCGGCAGAGTTTTGAGTGCCACCCGTCGACCGAGCGCTTCGTGCTCGGCTTCGTAGACGACGCCCATGCCGCCTTGGCCAATCACGCGGATCAGCCGGTAATCCCCGATTTTGTCTCGAGTCAGCTTTCCATCCGTCGCTCCGGTTTCGTCAGATTCCTGCTTAGCGTCATGCATGATCAGCAGCGCTGGAAACACCGCGCGGATCTGCTCGGCATGCTGTGGATGTTCAGCCGCAAACGCCTCGACGGTCAGCGACTCTCCTCGCCGACGACGTTCGATGAACTGCTCAGAAAGTAAGTCGAGGGGATCGCGATCGTTGATACTGGACGTTCGGTCGTTCTGGCTCGGGAGCTGCATGAATCAGCCTTGAGGAGAAAAGTAGATACAAATACCACACTTTAGACCAGTGTTAGGACGGAGAGGATAGCTCTGGTCGGAGAACGTTTGGATCGCCCGGTGGCGTCTACTATAGGAATCGGAAGTACTTTTTTCCGAATTATTGTCCTCGAAAGCGCGGACGGCGGGCCTCCCTTTCCGGTCGTAATAATAGCTCTCTTCTTAACAGCACCAATCTGCGTTTAAGAATCTGACAACTCTCATGCGGTAACGCTTTGTGAGGACGTCGGGGAGGAACTCTAGTTATGCCGCGACTGTGTTGAAAAAGAAATTGAAACCGTGCTAGAAGCAAATGATGAGAGAATTGCTCGAATCCAGCGATTGCTTATTGTATCGACCATCAATGTGTGCGTTTTGGTGCTAACAACAACGATATTTCAACGTCGTTGTTTCGGGCAACGAAAATACGCTGTTTTTCCGATCAGATGGAAACATGCTGGTACTGGCGACTGGTTAGACCGAGATAACTGGGCACGTAACGAATTGCCCGGTGATCGTGGTTCTAGTGATGTGGCGAGCTTCAGTCGGGACCTGGTTAGCTCCGGCATAAATTCGCAAACTGATATTGGCGAGGGAGTGCTCTCGGGCTTTCGAGGCATCAATGTCACGGTCTCGGGTGACTTGTTAGCATCGTTTAGCATTGAGCAGGAGTTTCAGGGGCAAGGGACCGACAAGTCCACCGTCCGAATAGATTTTATCGACGTTAACGCCATTCACTCCTCTGCATTTACTTCGGGAAACGCACGAGCCGAGTTTCGCGACTTGCACTTTGATCTCGGTTCTCTCTTCGTTGAAGGATTGCCAAGAACATCAATTCTCGTTGAATCTTCGACGTCTGGAACAGCAGATGCGAGTTTCTTTGACAGCCGAATCGATGCTGACCACGATTTCTACGTGAAGGGTGATGGGGCATCACTGGAGTTTTCAAATTCGCACTACTCGGCCTCAGGTAGAGTTGGTCGCGTAATCGAAGGTGGTGAGCTCGTTACCCGCAATAACTCATCGATCTCTCTAGCAGAGATCGTTGTCGGCGAGGGTAGTTCGTGGGTAATTCGCGACCAAATGTCGTTCGGCGGATTTCTCTCAGGTTCAGGGGAGTTGGCAATCCGAGGTGATGATAGCAGGTTGATTCTTACAGGCAATTTTTCCGACACGATTGGGCAAAACATTACGGGAGACGGCGGCCTACGCATCACTAGCGGAACCCGAACCCTTACCGGCTCCAATTCGTTTTCAGGAGGGCTCTTCCTAGACGGCGGAGTGACACGGGTTGAGCGAGGAGGGAACACAGGTTCGATCTCTAACACTATTCACTTTGACGGTGGCGAACTTCAGATCTTAGAGAGCAACATCTTCGCTGCTGAAACCTGGAATGTGATATCGGACTCCGTAATTTCGCCACAGAACATTGAAGCACGTATTACCGGCAATTTCACTGGTAGCAAACAGTTAGAAATTCAAGGTGGCGGAAAGTTATTCTTAAGAGGTGATAACAGCGACTTTACCGGAGAATTTCTTGTTTCAGACGGCCAGCTTTGGGCTGGTAGGAATGACAGTCTGGGAAATCAAACTGCTGTTACCGTTACCTCGGGCGGTGCCTTTCAACTCGAAGGCAACGAAAACTGGGGATCGATCCGTTCAGTTGGCTTCGTGAACCTGGGCGAATACGATGCCAAGGTGTTCGAGTCTGGTACAAGCACCCTTTCGGGCGTTGTTTCTGGATCAGGCACCTTCACAATGGCGGGTACCGGAGAGGTCCGCTTCGACAACCAAGTCCGAATTCAGGACTTTGATGGTGACTTGGCCGTCACCAATGGGCAGCTGGAATTGAACGGTTTCTCAATCACGCGCTTCGGCGGGCAAATGATGACTTCTGGTGACGGAGTGGCCGAATTCAACACACGCCGCACGGACATGACTTTTGATGGAACCTTTGATAACGATGGTAGGTTATTGAAGACCGGCTCTAGTACTCTTACCGTTAGTCCCACTAGCTCCGCCAGCACCGGAGTCGTCGAAGTCGCACAGGGAACACTTCGCGCAATCGGACGCCTTCCAGGTGAAACTCTCGATATGTCTGGTGGCACTTTCGAGGCGGGTTCGAACATCACTACAGACAACCTTGTGGTTAGCGTCGGCGAGAGCACGCTGGATACCGGATCGCACGACTTTTCCTTACGAGAATCGCTGTCAGGCAGTGGCGTTCTCGCGAAAACGGGCAGCGGAACACTGGGATTTTTCGGGGGAGTGGATGCGAGCTCATTTACTGGCAAGCTCGATGTCCAAGAAGGCACTTTGAACTTGGTGGACATGGCCAATGCGAGTCTCGCCGTGCAATCTGGAGTAACCGCAATCGTTCGCAACGGAACAGTCAATCTCGGATCGCTCGAAGGCGGTGGAACTCTGGAACTGCTGGACCTCGATGACGGGGGCGGACTACGGTCGGTACGAGTCGGTCATAACGATATGTCCACGACTTTTTCCGGTCAGGTGACCGGGCCAGGCAACTTCTATAAAACTGGTGCTGGAACGCTCACCATGACGGGAAGCATTGAAAACGCTGACCTCTATGTCGAACAGGGTACGCTGCAGTTTGCTTCGGCAACGGGTTCGGTGTTTGAGAAAGACATCAATCTTAGTAGTGGAAGTGAACTGAAAATCAATCAACAGTTCGATTTCGCTGGTTCTCTGACCGGGCAGGGTAATGTCCGTCTGGACGATGGCTCTAGCGACGTGACTTTCCGCGGCAACAACGAATCTTACGCCGGTACCGTCTTTGTCGGTAATGGACGTAAGTTTAATGTCGGTCGCAGCGGATCTCTGGGAAGAAACTCATCGGTAGATATCGCAGCTGGTGGCCAAGTCCGGCTAGAAGGGGCTGAGTACTGGGGCGGACTGAGCGGAAGCGGAGATCTCGATCTTCGAAGTTTCGATGCACGCATTGGCCAAGGCAACCAAAGCACTTCATTCGACGGCACAATCACTGGCAGCGGTGATTTTGCAAAGATTGGAAACGGCAACTTCACCTTCGACGGTGATGCTTCTGGTCTCGCGGGCGAATTCATTGTCATGGATGGAACACTCTCCGGTAGCGGGCAATTTAGTCACCTAGCGGTCGAAGACGGTGCGGCTTTGGCAATCGGCAACAGCCCGGGAACCATCAATGTGGAGAACCTGATTCTTGCAAGTGGTTCATTGCTAGAAATCGAACTGGGTGGGCTGTTGGCTGGAATCGAACATGATCAATTCGTCGTTACCGGTGATGCATCCATCTTTGGTGATCTGTCGGTGAGCTTGGTTAATGGCTTCGAATTGTCGGCCGGGCAGGAGTTTCTG
>DNPC01000008.1 GCA_003501565.1 Planctomycetaceae bacterium
AGGCTTGGCTTGCGAAACCGGCCGATGGCATCTACGAACTTGCAGCGACAACGGTCGAGACTTGCGATCGTGGGCGCTTTCACTTGATGACGGCTCCCATTCGTTCCCGGACGAATCAGGGTGGCACGAAGGGGCATGGATCGACGCACCGGACGATGCTCAGGCCAACGCAGGATTTCTAGATGTCCTGGACGGCACACTGGTTGCCGCCTTCGGCAAGAGCATTTTCGTGGGCGCCGAAACAGGTAGCCCTTGGACTTGTGCGGCGCGAGGCGTGATTCGATGCATTGCGGTCAGTCCCACGGCAACTCGGCGGCGGATCGCTGTCGGCACCGATGCTGGCCTAGAAATCCTTTGGCCAGGGACATCCGAACAACGCCTGTTGCTCGACGATTCTCAGCCACCGGATCATGTGCTGTGGATGCCAGGCGGCCGACTGTTTACCGTCGCGGGTGACCATCTCTATCGCTATCACATTCGGGGCGACCGCATCGCAGCTGAATCGACGATCCAGTTGCTAAGCTCAGAAGTCCAAGACTTGATCGCACTTTCCGGTGGTATCTGCGGCGTGTGCTACAAATGCGGTGTAGTTGACCGGTTCTGACTCTCACAACCTTGCGCTGATTGAACTGGCTTTCATCTCCTTTGGACCACGATTCCCTTTCTGACGCAGTTGGGCCAAGTGCCGTTAGGCCCAATGCAGTTGAACTCCGTGCAGTTGGACTCAGGCCAGTTGTTCTTGTCTGGTGCAGCCTAGCGGATCAATCGTGACCGTTGGTCGCGAACCAGGCGCGGGCGAAGTTCCAGTTTTCATAGGCAGTGGAGCGGCTGATGCCGATCGCTTTGCCCGCATCGGCAATCGACAGGCCTCCAAATAAACGCAGTTTCACTAGTTGCGCAGCTTCGGCATCTTCCTTCTCGAAGGCTTCTAACATATCGTTGAGTTCGAGCATGTTTTCCGAAGTGATGTCCGTCTGATTCACAAAATCAGCGAACTCAACCCTCCGCAGTTCACCGCCACGTTTCTTGCTTGCTTTTCGACGGGCTGCTTCAACCAGAATACGCCGCATGCTTTCCGCGGCCGCAGCGAAGAAGTGCCCACGGCCATCCCAGCTACTGTTGCCATCACCGCGAACCAGCCGCATGTAAGCTTCGTGGACGAGCGCCGTCGCCTGAAGCGTATGATCGCTGCGCTCGTGCGACATCCGTGCAGCGGCTAACTGCCGCAATTGCTCGTAAACCAGCGGCAACAATTCGTCTGCTGCGCCGGGTTCGCCCGCATCGATTCGGTTCAATACTTGAGTAACGTCAGACATACGCTCAAGTTTAGCCGCCGAAGTTCAGGCTGTCATAGCGACGGTCAGGAATTCATGATGAGATTTTTCAGTAGCTCATTTGAAGGCGCCGCGCGTCCAGATGATTCACGTACGCCTGCCGGCTAACGGTTAAACGAATTCACGTACGCCTGGCAGTTGACGGTTAAACGAAATTGACGCGGCTGCAAATCTACAGCTATCGAAGCAAATTCGCTTGGGATGAAGATTGCAGAACGACACCGTCTGGGGGCGGGCTAGGGGCCTCGCCCACGACAAAACGGTCTTCTATCCCCAGAATTCTTCCTCGTCGAAATCGCCAAAGAAGCTGTCGACGGCGGGCGCTATTTGCTCGGGTGCTTGCACCGGTGCATCATCCAGGTTCTCTTCAACAGCATCACGATTGAGCTGATTGATCACTAGCAACGCGTCCAGGGGGGAGAGGACCCCGTCGCCGCTGGTATCGATCCGGCCAAGCAACTCTTCTGTGTCGGTCGATTGATCTTGCGAATTCAATCTGTTAATGATCAACAAAGCATCCAGGGGCGAAACGAAACCATCTTGATTAACATCAACGGCTAAGAACTGGGTTTCAGGGCTCGGTGCACTTGTCGCCAAGGCATCACTGGCTCCTGACGCGTTGTCGGCGAACAAAACGTAGGCGACCTGCTCGGGCGTATGCTTGCGTTCGGTGTCACGGTCCTGGTCTTCTTCAATACCAAGATTGATCGCGTCGCCCGCTAGTGGGTTTGCACCGCGAAGCACTGCCCAACCACCGTTGGCACCATCCATGGCTGCTTGACTGAGGATCGCCGTCGAAGCATTTGGCAAACCGGTGGCAGCATATTGGTGCGTCGCGTTGCTAACCGAATCTCCCATTCCCTTGATCGAATCCGCTCCGAGAGCTGCTACGAACGACTGGCCGTCGATTTGGGCGCTTCCGTCGGTTGTGGATTCAAAAACGATATAACCAACAGTTTCATTGGCCCGAGACGGACTAGGATCCTCGCCGACGTGTTTGCCGACTCGCAATACAGAGTTGCTTGGGTTCTGCCGTGTGTTTCCGGCCGCCCAGAATGTCGACCACTGCGAATCGTTGTAGGTCATCACTTGGCCAACAACTACCGGAGCCTCGTACGTTTGTAAGTAGTCTCGTGTTTCGCCGACCCAAGAATTGTTCTCGTCGGTAACCGTTGAGTTGTACTTGACGGCCTCAAGTTTATATCCACCGGGCCCCTCGACGCTGTAGACGCCTTCTTCGACGACCATGTAGTGGACGTCGACGCTGCCTACCGCGTTTGGCCCAGCCGCATCGACTCGAATTTCGAAGGAGTTGCCTGAGTCCGCATTACGGATCCGTACCACTGCCGGCGCGTCTGTTGTGTTGTAGTTCGGAGTCGCAACCACGACCATCGAAGCGTAACTCTTTGGCAACGTGACCGTTTGCCAGTTGCTGGTGACGCCGCTAACAACGCCTTGTGATAGGGCAGGGCCCGCTGCGATTGCGTTGACTGTTAGCTCTACACTGACCGTGTTGCCGAGACCCGTGCCATCATCAGCTCGGTAGGTGAAACTATCGCTGCCGGCGAACCCAGGGTCCGGCGTGTAAGTAAACGAACCGTCTGCGTTCAGAATGACACTTCCGCTCGACGGTGAGTCAACCAAAGATGCCGTAATTGCATCGCCATCGACGTCACTATCGTTAGCGAGTACGCCAGGGGCATCGACGCTAAGCGGCGAGTCTTGATCAAGCGACCACGCGTCGCCCACGGCGACCGGTAGGTCGTTCACAGGCGCGACGCTGATTGAAATCACCGCTGGTGCACTGTTTTCGGTTCCATCATTGGCGACGAAGGAAAAACTATCAGCTCCGTTGAAATTCGCATCGGGTGTGTAGGTAGCGACACTCCCGTTGATCACTACCGAACCGTTCTCCGGTGCTATCGCGACACTGTATGCGAGCGAGTCTCCATCGACATCAGTCCCAGACAGTGGAATGTCGACCGACGTATCCTCGTTCGTACTTGCCGAACCCGAGCTCGCTACCGGCGCGTCGTTGACCGGCGTTACCGTAATTGCAACGGTCGCCAGGGCGCTGTCGTCGGTCCCGTCGTTAACCCGGAAAGTAAAACTGTCCGAACCATTGAAGTTTGCGTCTGGCGTGTAGGTCACGTTCGGAGCCGACCCAGTGAGCAAGCCATTAGGCGGGAGGTCTACAACTTCGAAGGTGATAGGGTCTTCATCAGCGTCCGAGCCCGTCAGCGAGATTGCCAGCGAGCCATCTTCATTGAGACTGACCGACTGACCTCCTGCGACGGGTGCGTTGTTGTCGGCAACCGTTATCGTTACGGTTGCTTCAGCACTATTCAGAGTGCCGTCGCTTGCGATGTAAGTGAAACTATCGGTACCCGTGAATCCGTCAGCAGGCGTGTAAATCAAGTTGGGTACGGAGCCGGTGAGCGAACCGTTGCTGGGGCCTGAAACAACTGAATATGTGAGAGAGTCACCATCGACGTCACTGCCTGAAAGCGTGATCGCCTTGGAATTGTTCTCTTTCACCGAGGTGCTCAAGTTGTCGGCGACGGGCGCGTCGTTGACGGCCGCAACGGAGATCTGCACCGTAGCCAAATTGGATTGCTGGCTGCCGTCCGACGCCCGGTAAGTAAAGCTATCACTGCCGTTGAAGTTTGCGTCAGGTGTGTAGCTGAACGATCCATCGGAGTTGAGTACCACCGCCCCGCTGGAGGCACCGCTAACCAGCACGGCAGTGAGCGCATCACCGTCCTCATCAGTGTCGTTGGCAAGCACACCGGCAGCAGCGATATTCAGCGGAGTGTCTTCTACGCCGCTGTACCCATCGGAGAGAGCAACTGGAGCCGTATTGGGTGGGGCGGCGAAGCTGGTAGCCATCAACCTCACATTGTCGACATGACCGTCTTCTCGGCTACTGCTAACCTTGGCGCGGTAACGGAAGCGGAAATCGCTGACCAGATACTGCGAATCAAGCTCGATGGTATGGCTATGCCAGGTATTTTCTTGATCGACGTTGCCATCCAGCGAGTCGATCTCATTCCAGCTCGAACCGTTCCAAAACTCAAGTTTGATGTACTCGTTCGAATCCCAGCTACTTTCGATGTACCAGTCGAAACTAAATTCTGCACTGCCGTACGGCGTCATGTCGATGGGATTGGACACGGTAAGCGTAGCATTGCTGGCCCAGCCATCGATTTCGGCCGAGTAGTCTCCAGCGCTGCTTCGCATACTGCGACGCCGCCAGTCGTTTTGGCTATCCTCGACCCATTTTCCGTTCCATTCACTGACTTCGAAGCTGTCGTAGAACAACTCGATCGGTGCATCGTCGTCCAGGTTGATTCCAGGCAGGTCAACTGCGTCTAGTCCGTTGTATCGCGGATCCGCACTCGCCGCGGGCGAGGTAACGACGACGTACGTGGCATCACCATCGATGCTTGAGTCGTCGACACCGGTGACGCTTACAACCTGTGGAATGTTCCAGTTCGCAGGTGTGAACGTCAAGCTACTCGGGGAAACACTCGCTTCGCTAGAATCGCTACTTGCGAGACTGATTGTTACATCGTCCGTTGGTGCTACATCTAGCACAACGTTAATCTGGTCTGATCCACCTGACTCACTAGTTTGAATTCCATCCAGTGGCGTTACGGTAATGCCGGGTGCATAAGCAAGCTTCATAATGAAACTTGTCAAATTTGCCTCTGTCTCGAATCTCTCCCCGGTCGGCATTTGCGCCGATCCAGTGTAGAAGCGCCCTGCCACGAACAAATTTCCGTCAGCATCAGAGGCAGTGCCGTCGATCCAACCAAGATCGGCTTCCATTTGATGGACATGTTTAAAGTTCCCGGCATCGTCTAGACGCAACAAGAAGCCATCGCCATCGCGGGCTGTTCGGCTGACCGTTCCCGCTCCCGGATCCATGTTAGTTGTTTCGTAAAAGCTGCCGCTGATGAGAACATCACCACTGGCATCGATGTTGATATCACGAATGTACTCGTTTCCGCTTCCAGCTAACGCACCACTGGAAAGCAAATTGCCGGCCGAGTCCCACTGGGAAACGAACCCGTCGTAGCTGTCGGCGCTTGCCAGGGTGGTCGTCGAATCAAGCTGTACGGATTCTTTGAAGCGACCACCTAGAGTAACCTTGCCATCGCCGCTAACCGCCATCGCGGGGAACGAGACATAGTCGATACCGGAGAGTTGCTTTATCCAAGCGAGATTCCCCGAGTTATCAACTTTCAACAAGAACGTGTCATACTGACCAGCACTCGTCAAACTGGTGATCGCTGAGTTGCCGTACTGGAACTGGGCTGTATCTCGGAAACGCCCCGCGACGTACATGTTCCCCGAGGAATCGAATCCAGTCTCCTCGATTTTCACAAAGTTGCTTCCGGTGAACGTATTGACCGAGACAAACGTTCCGTCTGTAGTAAATTCCGCGATGAACGCATCTTCAGCTCCTCCAGATGTCAACGCTGCGGTACCAGCACCGGGATCAAAATCGACGGTGCCTCGGAACATTCCCGACGCTTGCAAGTTTCCCGAGGGAGTGAATTGAAGATCTGAGATGCTATCGGACTCGCTCGAACCCCAGCTGCGGACCCAATCGACATTCCCGGCAGGCGACAGTTTGAACAGGTATGCATCGCGACTTCCCTGACTGGCAACTGTGAACGAGCCAAACTGTGCGTTGGTAGAACTAGTGGAACCTGCGACATACGCGTTGCCCGATGCATCGAATACCAACCCGTTGATGAACTCGGTCGAAGCGCCAGAAAACGTATGAACCTGCAGGAATTCACCATTGGGCGTGTAGACTGCGATGAAGCCATCTAGATTCGACAAGCCGGTGTCAGATGGATAACTTGATCGCTCTACTACGCCCGGCCCAGGATCAAGATCAGCCGTACCTGCAAATTCGCCAGTTAGGTAAATGTTTCCGTTTGGCCCAACGTAAATCTTGTCATGTGCGAGAGTGAATGAGCTTTCTAGCGCGACCGACCATCCACTGGCTCGAACGCTGAATCGTTCTTCCAACACATCACCTGCTGTCCCGGAAGCTTCGTCCACATTCTGGTTCATCAGATTGCCAGCTGGATCCGCGATATTGGGACCAATCGATAGATCGTACAAGCCTTCGACCGTGGTTTCGGCTAGTACAATTTCGAAGCGTGTGTTATTCGACCCAGGAACTGCAACGATGCTGGTGGGGACTATTTCGCCAGTCGGCCCAAGGAGCTGCACGTCGTCAACGTTAAAGGTCGCTGGATCGATGGCGGATTCAAATTCGACGTCGATCGTGTCAAATCCGGTCTGCAAAATACCTGTTGTTGATACAGATGTGATGAACGGTCCAGGGCTGGCTGTAAATCCGCGAATGCTGTACGAACCGATGTATCCATAGACGTTGGTTTTGGTTACACGCAGCGAATAGTCGCCCGCGGATAGGTTGGCGATCAGGCTGGCGGATCTTGAGTCGGTAGGATCAGCCGATGCAACCAATGCTCCCGATGAATCACGCAGTTCAACGACTACATCTAGGTTGGGAGCAATCGTTTCTGAGATTATGTCGAAGCTATGCTTTCCACCGGCTGTGGAGAATGTAAAGACATCGACGTCCGTGTTTGTCTCAATGATGCCTTCGCTGGTCCAGTATTGGCCGTCGAAATCGAGAGGCGTGGCCGAACCTAAGCTCCCGCCATGATCATCGGTCCGGTAGGTGATTTGATTGATCGACCGCGTGAGCATCGCGAGATCATCTTGGTAGCTGTTGGGACCAAATGTATCTGTGCCGTTGTGCCAAATCGATGTTTGAATCGTGTTGGACGCGCCTGCGCCCATCAGCGGTGCCCAGTCATTGGGCTCACCGGGATGGTATTCTTCCAGCTTTGTGCCGTCGGCATCGTACAGGCTCTGGTGCTGCAGACCATAGGCGTGTCCCGCTTCGTGGGTGGCAGCCTCTGCGACCGAACGTGGATCTCCGGCAGCGCGATTCACGCTGAAAACATAAGCTGTGTTGGGTACGCTACTGGTGTAGGAGTTAATGTAGGCCACTCCGCCGGAAACGGAACCACGCCAGTCTTCCCACGAACCACCAATTGCAATTCGCAGTGCAACAGCGTTGGCCGCGCTGTCCGGAACGCTATCGCCGAGCACCGCTGGTTCGATGGTGGTAACGTCAATGTTGAAGGGCGCGAAGTCTTCGGCAACGCGTTCCCAGATTTCGGCAATGTTCGACAGTTCCTCCGAGCTGAAAGAAGCCTGATCTCCATCGATGTCATACACCGGAGTTACCAAATTGCTGTAAATACCCCAGTTGGCTTCGTAGTGTCCATCAAAATCGAGAAACAGCTTCGCGGTTGCCTGAGGTAAACTGCTGAGCTGCGGAATCGAGGAAAGCGATGATGCCGCATCAAAGTTCGCGCCGCCCGACGGGAACGAACGGGTTTGCGTGGGGCCAACAAACAGCGGATTGGAACCTTCGACCTGACTGCTATCAAGACCGGCAGCTGGGTCGTTGGCATTGTCATCGGCGGGAAGGGCGGCCCATGTAAATTCGTGGCTTCCATCTGGACCGTGGTGGATTTCGGTATGTGCCTGAGCCAACGGTTCTACGCGCCATTCGATCGCTTCCTCAGGTCCGTAAGCGACTTCCGCTTGCAATGGTGTAGCCGTGAGCAGGCGTCGCTCTTCTAGCGTTTCGGTGCGCAACCTACGTGCAAATTGTGCTCGGCGACGAAGCTTGGCGGATGCTGGGGTATTTTGCGGGCGTTTGAAAAGCATAGTTTTCTCGATGCAGGAACGGGGGGGGCTGGTAGTTGATTGATTTGCTCAACCACCAATGCGAAAGTCGTCCCGCAATTTTCCGAAGAAACACGACAGTTTTTTGAAACTAGTTTGCCGCCGGGGGGTGAGATAGGTCGGGATAGCGCCGACTTGCCCCCTGTTGATAGCGCACATTAAAGCGGCGCCATGAAAGTCAGGGCAGATTTACCACGCGCTGGGATTCGCACTCTGCGGAATTCGGTGGGGTAGGGCGAGACTGTAAGACACATGACGAAAGACACTAGATGCTGTACTCGCCCACTAAGTTCGTAGGCTGTAATAGCCAACTAGTATTCGTCATCTATTGGGTTCGCCAACACCGAAGGAAGCCACGCTCGTCGGCCGAGATGAGGGTCTTTCCGTCGGGAGTAAATTGCAACTCGCCGACTAGGCTCTCGTGACCATCAAGCGAGATCAAGAGCTCGCCGGATTCGGTATCCCAGATTTTGATGCTGGTATCGCTGCTGCCTGTAGCGATGCGCCGGCCATCGGGTGAAAAGGCGAGTGCAGAAACGCCGAAAATGTGAGCTGCTTCCAGCCTTCGTACTAACTGGCCACTTTCTGCATCCCATAGTGAAACATGGTCATCGTGATTACCCCAGCCAGCGAGCAACGTTCCATCGGGGCTGTACGTGACGCCGGGACTGATACTGGAAGGTGCTTCTCCAAAATCGAGTAGTTGCTCGCCCGTGGTGGTGTCCCAGATACCGAGCGTATCGAGAATCCTGGCCGCCAGCCGCGTACCGTGCGGATTCATCGAAGACATGCCCCCTCGGTATTGCTTGCCGTTATGAAAACGCACGGTCTGACCATCTGCGAGATCCCAACACGCGATGCGATCGGTGTAAACAAAACGATCATTCGGGGAAACATGCAATTTCCAATAGATTTCATCGCCGCCAGCAAGTTGATGGAGAATCTCACCTGTATCAGCGTCGAAGACGAACGCTTTGCTCTTGTTCGTGCCCACGGCGATGTACCGCCCGCTCTCACTCCAGTCGACACTAGTGATGTATCCATCGAAGGCCGGCTGCATCAGATCCATCACGAGTTTTTTACGCTCGATGTCCCACACGCGGGCTCGACCATCAGCCCCAGCCGTTACACACCTCTTTCCTTCGGGGCTTAGATCAATCCCCCAGATGACTCCCCGGTGCACTTTCCAGACGTCAGCGTCTTTTTCTTCGCGTTTGGGATGCCAGATCTTCAGAGATGTTGGCGTCAAAGGCCCTGTAACGTACCGACCCCCATCAGCTGAACAAGCAAAAAAACCAAGTCGATCGTATTCAGCAATTCTTTCCTGAATGAGCCGCCCTGACTCCGGATCCCAAACTCGAACGATTCCATCGGCACACGCACTGACGAGTTGCGCGTCGTCATTGCAGAACTTGAGTCCGACTGTGCGTCCGTTTTGGCCATTCAGCGTATGCAACAAAGTGCCACTATCGATTTCGTAAATCCTGACCGCTTTGTCACTACAACCGGCGGCTAGCATGGCTCCATCATTCGATACCGCACACCTCAGGACCTCCGTCTTGGCAACTTCCAACAATGGCACCTGATCGGGCGCTATTGAACGTAGCAAATCGAATGGCCCAGGCGGTTCAAGGCTGAAAAACTGAACAACTCCGCTCCGCGTCGCAGCCAACACATCCATGCCATCTGCGGAGATATGGACAAAACTGTACAACTCACCATCGAGACGCAATGTAGACAGCAGCTTCCAGGTTTTCGTGTCCCAGACCTCGATATCATTTCGATGCAAGCACACCATTCGGTCCGCTTGTGTTGATATCGAAACTGCCCTCACGCGTTCTTTGACGGTCTCCTGATGCACTAGCGATCCATCGGCCAATTTCCAGACCAAGAGGTTGTTATCAAAGTCGATCGTGACGATATGCTCGGAACCCGGTAGGTAACGCATGTGCCGAAACGAGCGTTTGAAGCTACCGATCGTTCGGACCCGCTGCAAAGTCCCGGCGTCGAACACAAGAATTTTCGCCTCTTCGTCCTTCCCAGCAGCCGCGAGAATGTACTTCCCGTCCGGCGTAAAGACGGTGGTTCGAAACTCCTTGCCGTCGACCGCGATTTCCCCCTGCAGATCTTGTGTCGAACGTTCATGCAAGTAGTCATATTCCCATCCGCGGAATTCCTCCGGCATTTGCTCGAGGAGATTCTGCGAGAACGATCGTTCGCCGAAACGCTGTTCATTTTGAACAAGCCGGATTTGACTAATGTATGTGATCAGCTCGGCCCGTCGTTTTGCTTCGGTGGCAGCGGTGCGCTGACGCTTCACTTCCTCGAGTGCTCGTTGCAGTTTTTGTCGCTGCTGTCTCTCTTTGTCGGCCAGCGAGCCAGCCGCCCGAGCGTTCTCAGCAGCTCTGGCGGCGTTCGACTCGGCAACGCTCCATTGCCACGTCGTGGTGGCGATTCCAGTCACAAGAGTCAACAGAACGCCGGCCACACTGGCCGCTGCTAACCGATGCCTGCGAATCAACTTGCGTATCTGATAGCCAAGCGAGCGAGGGCGTGCCAGCACAGGTTCATCTGAAAGATATCGCTGGATATCCTTGGCCAAGGCGGCAGCGGATTCGTAGCGTTGATCAGGTTCCTTTTCGATCGCCTTCATGACGATCCAGTCCAGTTCGCGGCGCATGGCAAATACGAAACGCTGGCGATCCACCGGTTTGTCTGGGCTAACGGTTGATCCGCCGAGTGCATCGACCGTGCTAATTCGACTGCTCGGTCGCGGAGGATCTACTTCGGAAATCACTTTCAGAAGTTCATCGATTGGCAGCTGGCCAAGCGTTTGTTTGTCGAAGGGCGGGACCCCGCTCAGCAACTCATAGAGCACCACGCCCAGCGAGTAGACATCGCTTCGCGTATCGATAGCGTGCGGCGTGCGCAGCGCCTGTTCGGGGCTCATGTATTGAGGCGTCCCGACAATTTGTCCGCCGAGTGTAATAGATGTTGCGATCAGCGATTCGTCGCTACTGATCGCCTTGGCCACTCCAAAATCAATGACTTTCGGCAGTGGCCCATCATCGGTCTCTTCGACCAAGATATTCGATGGCTTGAGGTCGCGGTGGATAACGCCCTTTTGATGAGCATGTTGGACTGCGTTACACACCGCTACAAACAGCTCAAGCCGCTCTCTAAGATTAAGTCCCCGGCGATCGCTGTGAGCCGTGATGGCTTGGCCGCGAACGAGCTCCATAGCAAAGTAGGGTCGACCGTCGACAGTTTGTCCGGCATCCAGCACTTTGCAGATGCGCGGGTGGGACATTTTCGCCAGCGCATCGGTTTCCGCCTGAAAGCGGCTCAAGATCTCCTTTGAGCCCATTCCCGGTTTGATGACTTTGAGTGCAACGTCGCGTTGTACCGGTTGCTTTTGCTGCGCCTCATAGACAACTCCCATCCCACCTTCGCCGAGCACTGACCCGACTTCGTAGCCCTGCACGTGGGGTGTAACCCAATCCCCTTCCTCCAGCGGTATACTCTGGTCGGTCGCTAGCGCGCCCGCGAAACCATCAAGGCGGCAGTCTGCATTATTGACTTGTACGGCCAGCATACGGTCAACCTTGGCGCGCAGTTCAGGATCACCAACGCAGTGTTCGGCTAGGTAAGCCTCTCGTTCCGCCTCCGAAAGCTGGCCTGCAGCGGTGAAAAGCTCCTTAAGCGACAGTTGTCTGGGCGTGTCGCGCTGGACCATGATCGTCGTCTTTCCTGTAGTTTCAGAAGTGCCGACTTCTAATGCGCAATCTGGCTATCAAAAATCCGACGGAATCCCAGAAGTTCTCAATTCTGATAAGTTGCTGATTCTACATCGTGGTAATTTCAATCGCACGCTTGCGAGATCAGCGGGCTCAGTCACGGCCAATGCACCTTGCGTCTAAACCGGTGCGACTTGGGCTTCTTTGAAAACGGTTGCGGTTGGCGGCACAGGAGATTGCCCGGTCGTTTGTGGTGGAAACTGCTGTCTCGCTAATCCTGTCCTGCTTGACTTCGGTAGACTAGAGCACTGTTCGTCAACATTCGAATAAGGGCCCGATTCTATGCGATGTGTGAGAACAAACGTAGCGAGTATTATGTGGGCGGCGAGCTTTGTCGTAGCCGCAGAGAGTATTGCGTGTGCCACCGATTGGCTTCGGGGCTCGGGCAATGAGTTGGAAATGCGACTGAACGTTTCTTTGATTTCTCCTGACGCGCACGCCGTCGACGATGCTATCGTGACGGCTACTTTGAAAGGTCATGAATCCAAGCGAAGTTTTACCAGTGAGCAAAGCGCAGGCAGACATGTGCTTTGGTTGCCGGTAAACAAGTTTCAGTGGTACTCTCTCCAAATCCAAGCAGAAGATCGCCAGGGAAGAATCGTGTATCGCGAGATCCTGACGCATCAACTTCGTAAGGCTGCGGAAGACGGACTTACGCTAACGCTGCAGACGCCTTCTAGACATATTGCTGTATCGGTGACGCACGAAGGCAAGCCAGTAGGATCAGGTGTGAATGTACGCGCTAGTTTTCGAGGCGCGGAGCAGGTCGCGCTGACCGATGCTGACGGAGTTGCTCATTTCAACGTACTTCCCGATCTACAGTTGAGTGGCTTGACAGCTTGGACTAACGACCACCGTATCGGAGGATACTCATTCTATAGAATGCCTACGCGTGATCCCAGCTTGAACGAGCACGTCGTAGAACTGCACGACTGTCGACCACAAAACATCCGATTAGTCGACGTAGATTCGGGCCGGCCTATTCCAGGAATTAGGTTTGCGTTGAATACAGGGACGCCAGCGCCAGACTTCAATATCATTGGCAAGCACGACAAATCTTGGCTGACAACCGACCAGAAGGGGCAGGCAACAGAGCGCTGGTTCCCTGATTGGGATTCTCACTTCTACTACGCTGAAACAGACTCCGCCAAATGGCTGTTGGCTGGCAGTCGCGGAGATCCAGTCTTAGAAAATGGTACTCTGACACTGAAAGTAAAGCGGAGTCGAATCAGCGAGAGAGAGACTGTCGCCGGGAGAATAAACAACCGAGATGCATCGGTGTCTGGCTTGTATGTCAATGTGAGTTCCTTTCAGGGTGAGCGCAAGCATTACTCGGATGTTGTTTCAACCTTCGCAAATGCAGATGGAAGTTTCGAATTGTCCGTATTGCCGGACATAACCTACTGCGCTCATGTACATGACATGCAACGACACGGAGAATTTACGGATTGGATTCCGTTCGACTCACGTGCAGGCGAGGCTACGCAACCAATGCTGCAGCTGGCAAACAAGCAGGATCTAAGGGTGTTCCTCACAACCGGGCCAAACAAGGAACCACTGGCCGGACAGCAATTTCGCGTACTTCAAGATCACAGATTTTCTTGGAGAGAAGACGGTAGAACGAAGTTCGGTCAAGCGTCCGCGTCTTGGAACCTCACGTCCGATGAAAACGGAATGGCTAGCTTCGAAGCACCGCTCGGGAAGCTTCGTATTTCGGTATTTACTCCGACTTGGCGTACCGAACAGGAGGTGGACGTTAGTGCCGGCGAAGCTGTCGATGTGCATCTACATCGGGAATCCGCAGGGATGACTAAAGTCACCGGCCGTCTGGTTGCGGCGGAAGGTTGCGAAGCTTCAGTCAGCGGCATCAGACTCAAGGTAGGCACAATTGATGGAAAATTCGACGAACAAGATGTTGTAACTACGCATGAAGACGGGACGTTTAGCTTTGAGACGCCTGCATCTGCAATTGGGATCTTCGCAATGACGGACGATCGCAAGGCTGCCGGAACTCTCGCAGCGACTGACCTGGACTCGCCGCTGGAAATTCTCGTGCAGCCAACTGTAGCCTACGAAGGGCAGATTTTTGGGGAAGGCGATAAACCGCTTGCAGACCAATCGATAAAGGCCATGGTTCGGATCGATGGCAACGAAGATTACAACGGCATCTTCGTCAAGAGCTTCAGAGCGATGGAGGAATCTGTAAAGACGAATGCACAAGGCTACTTTCGCTTTAATGGTCTTCCGTGCACTACGCCCATCTCGTTTCTAGCCGAAAAGTCTGATGCATTACCGGATGGTAAATCCCTTGGTCAGGCCTATTTGCAGCCAGGCGAGCTGCGGCCTATCGCTGTGACGCACACGGCAAGCAACACTGTTGCGACTCCGCTCAACGAGCGGTTTGAACGGGCATTACGAGACTGTCGACTGGGCGGGTTCGGATTCATTGTCGTTACATCCAGCGATGCACCGGAAATCCGCGAGTTTACAAGTCGCTATTTTAGCGATTACCGCGAAAACCGAGATGTGGCATCTTTTCTCCAGATTTTCCTATCGCCTGGGAAGTTGCGATCGCAGGCAGATAAGGAGTTTGCCAAGCAACGCGGCTGGTCGGTTGCTAGTGGTGAATCTGTATTTGCTTATGCTCTAGATTCATCTGGGCGAGAAATGGAGCGAATACGAGTGGACACGAGCGATGCGATGGCAATCGATCAGATCGCAGAGTTCCACCGCAAACATCTACCCCAGCAGGTGGACGCGCAGCGCGCTTGGGACGACGCCTTTGCGGAAGCAGCTCGAACGAACCGAGCCGTATGGGCACGCATCAGCCAGCGCTACTGCTTACCATGTTTTCGACTCGCACGTTGGATTGACGACAATCGCAGGCAGCTGGAAAAAGACTTCGTGCTTCTCAAGGTTGACGATGTACGCGATGAAAACGGCCAGAAAGTTGCCGAGTATATCACTCGGGGAGGCCGCTTTGGCGTACCGTTTCACGCGGTATTTGACGCACAAGAGAATCTTGTCATCGATAGCGATGGGCCACTCGGCAACATTGGACATCCCAGCGGATTTGAAGGCAAACGCCATTTGCAAGAGATGTTGCTCAAGGGCCGCAAACGCCTGACTGCAACCGAAATCGAAAATCTCATCGGCAGCTTGGACGACTAGATCGATGATGGGATTTGCACCCGTTGGTAGCCAAAGTGCACTGACCGCAAGCTAGTTTTCCAAACGGATCCGTTAGCGTTGCTCATACCCAAGGCGATGTTTGGGCGGGGTCTTAGGTGGCGGCTGGATGCCTGCGGCTCGCAACTGGCGATATACCGCCTCGAGCGTTTCCGCGGCAGGTTTGAAATTGCCAGGACGATGTCCTTCGGCAATCAAAGTGGGTGTCCAGCCATGTTTGT
>DNPC01000009.1 GCA_003501565.1 Planctomycetaceae bacterium
AGGTCGTCGATTTTCAAGCCTATGCAAGGCAAGCCGCCGGTCTCCGATTCAAAACCGACGACTAGGAACGCTCGGAAAACACCAATTCGAAACCTCAGTTCGAAAGATTCAATTCGAGAAAATTCAGTGTTCGAACGAATTTCCACGAGTGTTGGCAGGGCAGGGGAGAATCATTGTAACGCACTCGGCCCCGCAAAGCGAAATCTACCTTACTCTGAGTATTCTCTAAGCCCTGCGTTTAGATCTACGCCGGTTCGGCCTGCCAAAATCAAAGGCCCTGCGACGCCTCAACCCCCAAGATCTCGTCGATCGTTTGCGCCGAAACAGAGTGGTAGCCGGGGCGAGCATTCCGGTAGATATCACGAGCCCGCTTTAGCCCACCGTCAGTTTCAGCCAGTCGAACATAGAGTGGTTGCAAGAATTTGCGACGCCCCTGCTCGGTCAAGAATTCACGCAGACGACCGTAGCCGGCTTCATAACCACTATCGATCACGAGCATCAACCAGTCCTTGGTGATCTCCGCATTCCCCGAGGCAGTGAACTTGAATTGACTGTCAAGCTCCTGCATCTGATCCAGGCTTAATCCCTGACCTAGCGTTCGCAAGAAGTGATTCCAATGGTGAGTCGTCCAAGCTGCCGTTTCGAACGCGCTCGCAATCTGATCGGCGGGGGTACCATCTTTGAACTTGAGCGCGGCCTTGCCTGCTCGTGTTAGCTCTTGTGTTTTGACTACTGGCACATTGTCCGGTAACCCTGGACCGTAAACCCACGCCCTCAAATCTGCGTCAGGCTGTAGGTGCATATCAACGTAATCTAAGAATGATTCAGTCGTCATGCTTTTAAAGGCGTTCTGATCGAAGTAATTCTTGAGGAACGCATCCCATTGCTTACGGCCAACAGTCTCTTCCAACATTCGCAAAAAGAAATACCCTTTGTCGTAAGCAATCGATGTCATTCCATCATCAGGGTTTCGGCCTGCTAGGTCGAGTTTGAGCCACGTATCCCGCGCATCCAGTTCCTGAATCTCAGCCTTGAGCCCATCTAGCGATAACTTCGCCAGCATTTCTGAATACTTTCGACCGTACACCGCTTCCATGATCCGCTGCTCAAAATAGACCGTGAACCCTTCGTTGAGCCAAAAATCGTTCCAAGTTGCGTTGGTGACCAAGTTGCCAGACCAAGAATGGGCTAGCTCGTGAGCAATCAAAGCAACCAGTGAACGATCCCCCGCAAGGATCGTTGGCGTGGCAAATGTCAGCCTTGGATTCTCCATACCGCCAAACGGAAAACTGGAAGGCAGAAAGATCACATCGTAGCGATCCCATCGGTACGGACCATAAAGTTTTTCTGCCGCATCGATCATCCGCTCGGTGTCCGCCAATTCCCAAGCCGCCTTCTTGAGAACGCTCGGCTCAGCATACACACCGCTGCGCTGGCCCAATGGTTCAAACACCAAGTCTCCAACCGCTAGCGCTAGCAGGTAGGATGGGATCGGCTGGTTCATCTGAAAACTATACTCGCCGCTATCATTTCGTTTCTGCGGGTTAGCAGCACTCATCACCGCCAACAATTCTGATGGCACCTTGATGTTCGCCGAGTAAGTCATGCGAACTGCAGGAGTATCTTGGCACGGGACCCAAGTACGCGCCAGGATCGCCTGGGATTGAGTGAATAGAAAAGGATGACGTTTTTCGGTAGTCTGCTCCGGAGTCAGCCATTGCAGTGCAGCAGCACCGGGACGCGTCGAGTAGTAGATGACGACTTCATTTGTAGCAGCCTTCAACTGAATGCTCAGCCCCTGGCCCAGTTGGATGTCGGGCCGCGACAATTCCCAAGGCAGTTTTTGACCATCGACATCAGTCACTTTCGATATGGCTAGTCCTTGTGTGTCTAACCATAGCTGATAAGCACCGTCGGATCGCTGAAGCTTTAGTTTTGCAGAACCACTTAGCGTCCGCTTTTCAAAATCGACGCGCAAATCAAGGTGTAAGTGGCTGACCGAAACTTCTGACGGGCGAGCGACCGAGTGGGGCAATGGACGTTGAGCGACCAGCCGTTCCGCGAAAAGGCTCATCAACAGAAAGCTTATCAGCACTTGGATTGCTCTTCGGCCTGGCCTGAGCCTATGACAACAGTTCAGCATCGCAATCGTTTCCGTGGTGGATCGTGGGGGGAAATTGAGTCAACGTTCTGGGCATTATCCTCTTGCACATTCTAGTAGACTACGCATCCAACGGCAGTCCTCGACGCCAGAAACCAACTCTCAAGTTAGGAAGCAATACGAGTGGAAGCGGCAACCATTTCGAAGCTTAAGAAAGAACTGGCATTAATGAACCAGGCGGAGCTCATGGACGCGATCTTGCGACTAGCTCGATTCAAACGGGACAACAAGGAACTGTTGACGTATCTTCTGTTTATGTCGCACGATGAGCAGGCCTATGCCGACTACTTGTGCGAGCAGATTGATGGTTTCTATGCGGAGACGCCCACGCCTCCCAAGAAGACAATCCAGAAGATGCTTCGCTGGACCAACAAGTGCTTGCGTTATTCAGGCAATAAAGAAACTGAAGTGCAAGTTCGAATTCACTTCTGCCGTGTCCTGGCAAATAGTCGCGTACGTATCAACCAAAGCCGTGTCATTGAAAACTTATTCCATAACCAGATCAACAAAATTGAAACGCTGATCGAAAAGCTCCATGAAGACCTCCGCTTCGATTTCCGCCAGCAACTCGCATCGTTGTAAATAGACTCGGGCAATTGCTACCGCGTGCGTCTGCGACCGGTGGCAGCTTCTGCCATCAAGCCTCCTGCGAATAGGGCTGGAGAATTTTCGAAGCTCCCTGTTGTTCTGGCTTGGGAGATTCGTCAATGACATACGTCAACGACGGTTGCTGCCGCTCCCCAAACGAACGCACCTCTCGATCACTCTACTGAGGGGCCGAGGGGATAGAAGGACGAGCGATGCCTCCAAGGCCTCGCGAACTCAATCACGCAAAGCCGCGAATTGCTAGAGAATCGCTATTGTGCCACGAGGCCGTCGCCCGATATGTTTGGTTAATCAAATTTGGTTAACCAAAACAGGGATGAGCGATGGTTCGACCGACACAAGAAATGACACAGCGCGAGCTGGAAGTAATGCATGCATTCTGGCAGCATGGCCAGATGACAGCCACCCAGGCTCGTGAAGCGCTGGCGGAAAGTGGCGTGGATCGCGCCTACCCAACGGTTGCAAATCTAATTCGCGTACTCGTCGACAAGGGCTATCTTGAGGCGATCAACGAGGAACGGCCGTTCGTCTACCAGGCTCTCCATTCCTTCGAAGACGTGTCCAAGAACTTCGTCGGCGAGCTGGTCGACCGAGTCTTTCGTGGTTCTCGAGAGCAACTAATCGTTCACTTGTTTGGGCAGCGTCAGACCCTGAGCAAAAAGGAACGTTCCCTGCTCGAATCGATCCTCGAGGAGCAAGAGTAATGGGTACTGCTACAACATTTCTGCTGACCATCGTTGTCCAAGTTTCAACTATAGCGCTAATTGGCATCCTGCTATCGAGTCTACTGCATTGGCGGCCTGGGCTGTCGCGATGTGTACTCGCCGCAACGCTGTTGGCAACGTGTTTGCTGACTGCCACAACCTGCCTGCCTCCCTTGCCAAATATCGCTCCTCGGGCACTTCCCTCTACATACTCACAAACTAAGCAACAACTTAAGACACCCTCTGGCGGAAATTCTGATTTGGCAGTCGCTGCCAAATCACCAACGATCGACTTCGGTCAATTATTAGCCAGCGGTGCTCGGTCGATTAGATCACTTTCACAATACGCAGAACCCAGTCCGAAGCTCGAGCCGATTGTGCGTCCAGTTTCAATCATCTTTTCGGTAATTGTCGTTGTCGGATTGATCAGGCTCAGCGTCAGCATCTTTTACACGCGCCAGATTATTTCGACTGCAACAGACTTGAGTGGCACTCATGCGGCTAGCCGTTTGAATACTCTCGTCGCTAAAGCACGCGATGCCGTTGGCCACGATCGAATCTTTGTTGACCTTCGCGAATCATCTGAGTCGTCAGACGCGGCACTTGTGGGCGCGTTGCGACCCACAATTGTGTTGCCAGCCGACTGGTCACGTTGGTCTGATAGCGAACTAGATAGCGTATTGGCCCACGAACTCGGACACCTGCTTGCGCGCGATACTCTGTGGCGAATGACAAGTGTCTTCGTGACGGCGATTCACTTCTACAATCCACTCGTTCACTGGCTGGCCGGTCGATACGCGCTGACGCAAGAACTACTTGCGGACGAAGTCGCCGCGCGGCTGGTCGGCGGAAGAAACTACCTACAAAGTCTGTCACGTTTGGCACTTCGCCGCGACGAACAGAATACGAAGCAAATTGCGTTTTCCAGCGCTGGAATGAATCCAGTGTTTTCAGGTTACTTGATCAGGAGGATCGAAATGTTGATGAAGCGAAATACGAAATGGCGACCAGCCGAGTCTCGTCTGTCCAAGAGCGTTGCGGTTGCCGCCGTGTTCTCGACTGCCGGGTTGTTGATGGTTGCACGAGGCATCGCACAAACCGATGAATCGTCAGCAAGCAAGCCTATGAAAGTTGCGACACTTCCGGAAAATGATCCAATCATAACACCGGATCCGACCGCCGCACTTTTCAATCGAGAATCAACAAACGTTAATGTTCTGCCCCCCAACCAAACGGGGTTCTTAAACATCGAGCTTGCGGAGATCCTGCGGAGCTATGAAACGGGCACAACGACTCAGTTCGCCAATGCCATGATTTCTTCATTGTTGATGAAGGAACTGGAAATCGACCAACCGACCAAGTTTGATATTAACAAGATTGACTCAGTGATCGGTGAGCTGTCGCTCCGGGTTGGTTACAAACCAGAAGCGGAGGATGGAAAGCGGCACTACATTGCCCTTGGAAGCACCGGAGTTCGGGCAAAACTGACCGAGCCTTTCTCGATCAGCGAATGGGTTGAAAAATACTCGCCTACTGGATACGAGAAAATTGATGGCCGACAAACATTTACGCTTTCCGGACTCGCATCCGTTGCGGGAATCCCTTTGGCCGTATCACAGGCAGACGACCGCACACTCTGCTTTGGCGGATTGGGTGGATCAAGCGAAAAACCCGAGGAACTTGCGCAGGAACTGTCGGACTACACGGAAACTCCAAATGATTCAGAATGGGCCACAACGCTAAAGCTCGTTGACGGTGGCCTGCTTACTGCTGTCGTTACTGACGCCAAAGTTGATTCTCCAATCAATCTTGAGGACGCGTCATCGCCGTCAGCACACAAGTTTACGAGGGTCATGTCGTCTTTCAAAACAGCTGGAATCGGCCTGGACCTTTCGGCCGACTTGAGGACTGTTGGAATTCGGCTCGCTGTAGAGTGTGAAGACGCCGCGTCAGCGGATTTGATCCAGGCCGATATCCAGGGACTACTTGAAGATGGCTACCGTGAGATTGACCGCGACGACGACGCGCTCACAAACCGTCTCGCACTCCAGGCACTTACTCGTGCCCAGGTAACGCGAGAAACCAAGCCGGACGGCAGCGTGTTCATCCTGCTCCGTTGCAGCTGTGATAATCCACGCCCAACCGCTCCTCAGCTATTCGAAGTCCTAAAGGACGAATTCGGCGGATAGGCATGCAGTTGCATCTGAATGGATGATGGTGCGTAGGTTCGTTTAACCGTTAGCCGGCAGGCGTACGTGAATCACTCGCAGGCGTACGTGCATCAAAGGCCGCGTACGCCTTCGGGGAAACAGCGAGACGATTCACCCGCCAAGGTCAAGCACTCAACTAGTGCCGTGCAAACTGGCCTGCTTGAATCAACGTCCCGTCGGTGCGACGTGGCAAATAGAAGGCAACTTCGCGATCGTTGAAGATCCTGAATTTTACGCCGTGTCGCCACAGTTCGAAGTATGCTGATAAGCATCGCTCTGCATCGGCGTTTTCGACCTCGGATTCAAGCAGCGGCTGGCGAACGTATTCGCACAACCACTGATCGCAGGCCAAAAAATAGAGCGATTCGGAGAGCAAGTGTCCCAAGCTGCCTTCACGATGCCGGGCAGCGAGGCCACTTGGAATTTCGTTGCATAACTGTTTCATCAAAGTGCATTGTTCGTCGGCTCGGCGAGGTGCCTTCGGAGCTTTTCCTTCCAGCAGTCGAAGTGCTGGCTGGCTTTCTCCATAGCCGGCCGCAACCAGCGCTGAACTAACAAAATCCTGCGTAATCGTCTCAGCACGCTGAATGTTCAAGTGCGGTGGATCGCGCACGATGAAGTACGCATCCTTCATTCCATCGGAGCGGCGACCGTCGCCAACGGCAGCGAATACTGCGTTGAGCCGATCGCGAAATTCCTCACCTCCGAGAACTGCGTCCAAGAACGCGTGGTCCTGCAGCCCGTCGGGACGAAACGCATGAAACAGACCCATCGACGACTCCGCCAAACTCTGCTCTTGCCCAGCTGTCGCCGCTGCGGATGCAATCAATTGGTCCAAGATCGACTCGGGAGTCACCGTGTTACTTTCGGATAATGAGGGTGTTCGGGATTGATTCCGGACGGAACGGCGTATGTTGAGAACAAGCGTTCAGGGGCGTTTCGACCTACAATCAACCGCTTAGTATTCACCAACGTAACATTCTTAACGTATTGGAAAGCCCTGTGACCGCCAGTCCTATCCGCGCGACCGTTTGGAACGAGTTTATTCACGAAAAGTCGAATCCGACCGTCCGCAAGATCTACCCTGACGGGATTCATGCGGCCATCGCACAGGGACTTGAAGATCAACTGAAGGATCAGATTCAGGTCCGGACTGCGATCCTTGAAGAACCTGAGCACGGACTAACTGATCAGGTCCTCAAACAGACAGACGTTCTACTCTGGTGGGGACATGCAGCACATGACCAGGTCTCAGACGCGATCGTCGACCGTGTGCAGCGGCATGTATTGGCTGGAATGGGACTGATCGTCCTGCACTCCGGGCATGGATCAAAGATCTTTCAGCGGTTAATGGGTACAGGGTGCATGCTGCGTTGGCGAGAGGCAGGCGAACGCGAGCGGATCTGGTTCACGGCCCCAGGCCACCCAATCTTGTCAGGACTCGATGTTGATTTCATTGAGCTCGAACAGGCTGAAATGTACGGCGAAC
>DNPC01000010.1 GCA_003501565.1 Planctomycetaceae bacterium
CGTTTAACCGTCAGCCGACAGGCGTACGCATACAGTCTTCCGCCGGCCCTCCCTCAATCGTCTAACCGTCAGCCGACAGGCGACGAACACAGTTTTCCGCCAGCCCTCCCTCAATCGCTTAACCGTTAGCCGGCAGGCGTACGCGTACCGTCTACCGCCCCTACGCCACAACACACAGACTCTACGCATACCCTAGATGCTCTTTAATCACCGCACTTTCCGGCTCCGGCAGATCGACGAACCACTGCCGGTAACCGGTCCATCCGGGCCGCAACACGGCAATTGCCGTTGCCAACATGATTTTGATATCGGTCATTAGTCCGCTATGACGCGAATACCATATTTCGAGCGCACCCTTGTATGGCATTATATCTTCGCGGTAGCAGGCACGTAAGTCGCGGCCTTCCTCTGACGCCCGCGTGACGATCGCTTCCTCATCTCGAAAAACCATCGACCCGACTCCTGTTAGGCCAGGTTTAACTTTGACAATCTCCTGCTGAACCTCTTCGGCATATTCAGCGAATCCTGCTGGCATCAAAGGACGCCAACCGACCAGAGACAACTTGCCGACGAACACATCCCAGAACTGGGGAATCTCATTCAGTTTTGTTTTCCGCAAGAATTTGCCAACAGGAAGAACACGTGGATCATCGCGAACGGTAATGTCTTTCGAACCGATATTTGGTGCGTCTTTTACCATGGTCACAAATTTCGTAACCATGATGATCTTGCCCATGAATCCGACGCGCTCTTGGAAATAGAACGCCTCATGCTCACCCGTCAGCTTCAAAATCACGATCACAACAATCAGCAGCGGAGATAGCAGCAGCAAAACCGCGCCCGAAACGAAGATATCGAATAGTCGTTTCAGCATATATCAAAGCTCCCTAGTTACGGCACAGGTGCACTGCGTAACAAACATAGCCCCAAAGTACCGCAGATTCGAATTGGCCCGTGGCCTACATTCGGTTGTCCAAGTTCTTGCCGGTTTCTTTGTGTGCAAAGTTAGGCAACAGGCCACCGAACGCCTCCAGTAGATCCGACTTCGTCCAGGCGGCATTTGTTCGCAGCGTGGATATCCTGCGATCAAATTCATCCAGCTTGTCTTGATCAACGAAGGCCTCGTTCATGACAACACCCAGCTCCGCGTAGCGGTCCCAATCCACTTGCTCAGAATCCGTGTAAAACTCTTCGAAATCCTTTTCACCGGTAGTGTCGGTCGTAAAGAAGAAACATGGCCATTTCTTCTGCGAGCGCAACTCAGAGACTCGTTTGCGGGCTTCTTCTTCTGAATCACAATGGTACGGTTCGTAACCGATGCTTTCCAAGTATCGCTCGGCCATCGACGAAAACGTGATCAGGTGGAGGTTTGCGCTCAACTTGGGGAAGTAGATCTCACGGTCCGCCCCCTGGAGAATGGAAAACAGGCAGAGTTGAGCGCCTTCCTGGCCGGTCACGAAATAGCGGCGAATGTCGTTCGGCGCAGAGATTGGCTGTCCCTTGAGAATTCGCTGGGTCCAGGCGTAGGGTAGCGAACCGTCGGAAAACGCAACGTTGGCGAACCGAGCGGTTGAAACCGCAGTTTCGGACTGCTCGCCGATCAAGAACATCTCCATGATGCGTTTCGAACCACCCATCATGTTTACAGGGTTGGCCGCTTTGTCTGTTGAAACGCAGAAGAATTTCTTCGCGCCGCAGTCCTTGGCGAAACCCAACAGCTTTCTCGTCAAAAAGACATTCACGTCGAGCAGACGCATCAATGTGAAAGGGTCTTTCTCGCTTCGTACGTGTTTCAGGGCAGAGAAATTAAGTACGTAGTCATACGAGTGTTCGCCTGACGTAGCCGCGTGCGCGAAAGCGGGAAACTCGCTCCCCAAGGGGTCAAAGCAATACGCGTGGAAATCACCGTCGATGTACCCCAACGATGAGCGCAGGTCGCGCACCAATTCAGCGAGATTATTTTCGCTGGTATCAATTACATGCAGCGCCCTTGGATTTCGACGGAAAAGCTCTTTCACGACGGCTCCTCCAATAGATCCCGCCCCACCCACGACCAAAAAGCGACTCGTCTTGATTCGCTCCTCCAACTCGCCTTCATGCTTGGCCATATCCTGTTGGAAAATCGCGGCCTCGCGGCCGATAAGCCGAATTAACTCTGAGTTTTCCATTTGCAGTTTCGTTTACCAATTAAATGCGTGACGGAGTACAGCCAATTTAGATTGGGCGTGCCGGAGTCCCTACCACGGTCTGCCCATCAGGCACATCACGAATCACCGTAGCACCAGCTCCAATGGTAACGGCTGAGCCAATATGAACGCCGTTGATGATGCTTGCCCCGGTTCCAACATGGCTGAAGTCCTGGACGACAACACTACCGGACAAAGTCACGCCAGGAGCAATGTGGCAGAAGTTTCCGACAGTACAGTCGTGATCAATGGACGCCTTGGTATTCAGAATCGAAAAATCCCCTACAGTCGCGCCGGGTTGGACAATCGCTCCGGCAAAAATTTGAGCTGAATCTGCGATTTTCGTTTCGGCGGATACCCAAGAAAAGGGATGCCGGACACCAACGAATTCGTAACCCAGCCGTTTGAATCGTTCAACGATTTGCTTGCGATGGCCGTCCTGACAGTCCGCTCGAATTAGCCCCAATCCAAGGATAAGTTTGATCTCGTGAGGCTTCCAACGCTTTGTGAGCTCTTCATCCGAAACAAGCGGGAACCCAGTCTCTTGTCCGACCGAACAATCAAGAGAAGTCGCAGCAACGACATTCATTCCACTGGCGAGCGCAGCAGCCTGGAGTACCCTCGCGTGTTCACCGTATCCAACAATTGCAAGTTGACTATTCAACTGTTGCTCCCAAACCTTCGACCAAGTAACTAGAACTTGGGACATTGATACATCGGTGGTACAGGCTGTCAGTGACTTCCAACGGCCCCGCAGAGCTATTCTTAAACATTGGCAGGCAATGCATAGGTTGCCAAAGAGGACGACTCTGCAGACCCGCAGCATTCAATTCCTCAAGAACACCGTCTCGCGCACCAGCGCAACTCACCGAGAGCACAAGGCAGTTCAACCAGTGATTGCTGCTACAGCCTGGTGGATCGGAAAGCAGATCCACGCCATCAATGGGTTCCATCGCAGCCCGGTAGCGCTCATGCAATTCTCGCTTGGCTCTTAGGATAGCTGGCAACTGTTCCAGTTGTGCGCATCCGATGGCGGCGTTCACATTCGGCATCCGGTAGTTCCAAGCAACCTCATCATGGTGAAACTCCCACTTATGCGAGGTCTTCGCCGTCGTTGTTAAGTGCTTTGCTAGGTCGGCTAATTGATCATCATCGGTCAGGATGGCTCCGCCACCACCGGTGGTAATGATCTTGTTTCCATTGAAGCTGACCGCTGACAGCTTCGACCGACGTCCCGTATGCACGTCGTGGTAAAAGGACCCGAGGGACTCAGCGGCGTCTTCGACAAGTGGAATCCCCCACGTTTTACAAACTTGTCCCAGTTCATCTAAACGTGCTGGATATCCAAAACAGTGCATGGCGCATACTGCTGAGATCTGTCGACCTGTTGAACGATTGACGACGATTCCGCCTCTTCGCTCACCAATCTCATCCAGGCGATTTCCCAAAGCATCAGGGCATAGCCCCATTGTTGACGGTTCCACATCAACAAAATGTGGGACGGCGCCACAATGTGAAATTGCATTGGCCGTTGCAACGAATGTCAGTGATGGACAAATCACCTCGTTCCCAGCTTCAACTCCACTCAACCGAAAACACATCTCCAGAGCCGCGGTTCCGTTAACAACTGCTACGGCTCTGCGACACCCCACAAAATCAGCAAGTTCTTCTTCAAACCGAGTGACAAACTGACCGGCCGAGGAAACCCAGCCGGTGTCCAAACACTCTTTCGTGTAGGCCCATGCATTGGGTGGCAGATACGGTCCATGCAGCAGCGTAAATTCATCACGTTGCCCAACAACATGCCGTACTGCTGAAACTATCTGTTTCGCAAGATCACTCATTCCACAACTCTTCGAATGGGTTTTTCGTAACGCGGCGAAACAATGTGATAATCTGGCAGGTCATGTTCGACATACGCTTGGGCATCAATTCGACAATCTTTGCCAACTCTGACACCCGCCGCAACGAATGCATTCGAACCGACAATCGTACCATCATCAATATCCACATTCCCACTGATTCGGGCCCCCGGCAAGATGCCGACACATTCACCGAGCCGGCTATCGTGTCCCACCGATGCATGAATATGAATAATCGCATTAGAATCAATGCTCACATTCGACGAAACCACAGCCTGAGGTGCCACAAAACATCCGGGGGCGACTTCAGCCGATGGTGATACGACTGCGGTAGGGTCGATTACGCTGGCAAGCTGCCAGCCCACTTCGGTAAACACACGACAAATCTCGCGCTTAAGGCTGGGGGATGCGACGCCGGCGATAAAGCCCGTTTCTTGGTCCTTAAGGCTTTCGACCAGGTCAGCCAGCGTCTGCGGTTCGTAGTAATATCGCTGCACCCGTTGTACGCCCGCCCGTACCGCTGACTCGGCAACCTCCATGGCTGTCCTATCGCCGACAACCACCAATTCATCGAACATTATGGCCAGCCCAAAGCGGGTGAAACATGTATCTAATGCACAGCCCGCCACTAGGCAAAGCTTCGTTAGTGGACCAAGCAACGAATTCCACGCGCACAGGACTCGTAACCCCATTCACTACAATTGCGATTTCAAAAACGATTTCTGCAAATTCACGCTGATCACCGCCACGTAGGCCAGTCTCTCCGAG
>DNPC01000273.1 GCA_003501565.1 Planctomycetaceae bacterium
TTGCCTTGCGATTGAGGGCAACGCGACAGAGGAGGGGACGCTCAAGTCAGCCGGGATTGAGCGAGCCAGTAGCTTGACTACTTGTTTAAGTGATGACGTTGCCAATCTATTTATCACCATCACCGCGCATGATCTGAATCCAGAATTGACGATTCTGGCGAGAGCGGAACAACCCAGCACTGTGAAAAAGCTACGCCAGGTCGGAGCAAGTAAAGTTATTCTACCGGCTTCGATCGGCGCCGATCGACTGGCCAACATGATATTGCGTCCGAGTGCGGAAACGCTGCTTGCTCAAGCGCAGCTGCCTCAGGGGCTGAACGATGATTTGGCATCGATCGGATTGCGGTTGGATGAGCTTGAGATACAAGCGGGGTCGAGTTTGATCGGTGGGACGATTGACGACCTAAAGATCCACGGAACCACGCCCTTTTTGATCGTAGCGCTTCGCGACGCCGCGGGGGAGGTCGTTCTGAATCCGGTCAGTTCACAGTCTCTTGCGCTTGGTGACTGTGTCGTGATTCTCGCTCATGACGATGACATTCCCGAGCTTTGTTCGCGCTACGCACTTCAAAGCGAACTCGATGAAGATAGTCTGAGCGACGTGGGTGGTTAGAGAGTTAGAGGCTTGCGACAACGCCTTTTAGAGCGTTTACCCCTGAGTTTGTTCAGTGTCATCTCCACTGATTGAGTGTCCGATGCGTTCAAGTGCGAAGGTGCCAGCAAAGGCTGCAAGAGCGCAGATGGCAACGATCGCAACGCTGTCGGGCGTCGCGCCAATCGCAACGTGCTCGAAAGTCTTCTCTTTGAATGGCAGCTCGCTCGATTCAGGTGTGGCGATTTGAAATGGCCAAATCTTGTAGAGTGACCCCAGCATAAGTCCGATCAGGACTGCCAAAGTTCGGTCGTGGTATTTCTCAAGCAGCCATTTTAGAATGCGGCTAAACGTGAGCAAACCTACTAGACAGCCAGCCAGGAAAGCGGCCACGATGAGCAAGCCACCGGAGGTGAATTCGCCTTTGGGGATGCCTTTAATCAGTTCAGTGACGGGGTGATATACGCCTAGCAAGAGCAGCACGAATGCGCCGCTAATTCCCGGGAGTATCATTGCGCAAATAGCGACCGTCGCGCACAGGAAGGCACTCATCGGTGTGAGGTCCACATGTGCGGGACGCTGAACACAGATCTGCCAAGCGAAAACACCGCCAAGGAGAACGAACACCAGTAATTGCCACCTCCATCGCTCGAGCCGCCGAAACACAATGATGCTCGACGCGAGGATCAGTCCGGTGAAAACCGCTAGCGTGTAACCCAGCTGGTTTTCCAGCAAGTAGTTCATGAGACTCGCCAGGGCAATGATGCCAGCTGCCATTCCGAAGGCTACAGCGACCAAGAAGCGGATATCGGCGTAGCTAACAGCCTCTTTGATCTTTCGCTGGCTGATTAATTTCAGCAGGTCACGATCAATGTGACTGATCGCGGCAACCAACCGGCGGTAGTGGCCCAAGATGAGCGCAACTGTCCCGCCCGAGACCCCTGGAACGATGTCAGCGCAGCCCATGCACAGGCCGCGAAATAGATTGACGACGTCCTCAGTAAAACCGCTACGTTCGTTATTCATGGATTGACTGTAATGTTGTCAGGAATGGTTGCTAGCGATTGGAGCATCGACGCGTCCAGCGATGCTTTTGCTGGTTCATAGTTGGGCAGAAGCCCAGGGCTGTGTCAGCGGGCTGGACGATTCTACCCACTGGTCGTAGTTTGCAGTACATCGGTGTCTGCATTACATCGATTGTAGGTCAGGCTTAGTCGAGAGACTAAGCTGAGATTTGATCAGCCGCCTTCAGCGACCAATAAGATACAGCGACCCATAAGATACTATGTCACTCTGCTCACGGAGCAATGTAACTTGAATGACTATGTAAACGCCGTGATTATTGGCGTTGTTGAAGGCTTAACTGAGTTTCTGCCGGTCAGTTCGACCGCCCACATCCGATTGACGCAGTCGGACGTTTTGGACATTCCGCTCAATGACGAGTACTGGAAGATGTTTTCGATCGTCATCCAGCTCGGTGCGATCCTAAGCGTACTGGTTTATTTTCAGCAGCGGATTCTAGATTTCGCCAAGACATTTCCTAGCGGTAAGTCTGGCAGCAGCACATGGTGGTCGCATCCGATTTCGCTGGTGATTGTTAGCTTTGTTGTGACCGCCATTCCGTGTTTCTTGCTTGACAAGACGATCGGTGAAAACCTGGAAAACAAAACGGCAATCGCCATTGCTTTGATTGTTGGCGGAGTCGTGATGTGGTGGGTTGACTGGAAGTACAGTGAGAACCCCACTACAAAATCAATCGAAGAGATCTCAATTTTTCAGGCGATCGTTATCGGCCTTGCCCAGATTTTCGCAGCCGCGTTTCCCGGTGTGAGCCGAAGTATGTCAACCATCGCCGGTGGACAGGTTCTTGGGCTGTCGCGCGAGACAGCACTTGAATTTAGTTTTTTTCTATCGATACCAGTCATGATAGCAGCGACGTGTTTTAAGTTGTTGCAATTCTTGTTGAAATCCCCTCAGCCGATTTCTCTGAATGAACTCGGTGTGCTGGCGGTCGGATTTGTGATCAGTTTTATCGTCGCCTTGATCGTGATTGCTTGGTTCATGAGTTGGGTGAAGAAACGGGGGTTTGCGCCGTTCGCCATCTACCGAATCATCTTGGGTGCAATCGTGCTGGCGAATCTGTAACGCAAGTTGTGGAGGCCTGGGGCGTCAAGAAACGCGATCAAAACGAGCTCTTGATTTGACTGTAGCTCCACCACATTACGGCGCAGAATGCCCACAGAATGAGGGCTGTGTAGAGAAGTACCAGCAGAGACCAAATCGCCTTTTCGGTGCGACCGAAAGCGGGGCTCTTCCATAACAAGGGCAAACCTAGCGCAGCCATCGCCAGGAAGAGCAATCCCAATACGGCGGCTTTACTGTCCAGGATTTTGGCAAGCCTACTTTTTTCAGTTTTTGAATCAGCGCCCGTTGCGACGGGATTAGGCACAATCGGCGGTTCTTGAGACATGGAACTAAGTTGATGAGAGTCTACGAGGCCAGCTATAACTGGCTAGGGTTGCGAATGGACACGGTCCCAAGCGTAGCACGGTGGTTTTGCCCGCGTAACGGGTGGGAACTTTCGGTTGAATCGAAATTCAGCTGCAGCCTTACAGCTGGTCTAGTTTTGCATCGATCTGGTTGCCGGTAAGTGGCAGTTGGCAAACATTGTTTTCACAGACGAATAACTGGGTTGACTGGCCATCGGATCGTCCGGCTAGCAGTGGGCAGAGTGCTGCCAGGTCGTCGGTGATGTCGGTTGCGGGGATGGCAATCGTGATTGTCTTTGGCGTTAGCGGACTATACAGCCTTTCTGCTATCGATCCGGCGTTGGCATCCTCACCCAGCACCAATATCCATTCCTGAGAAGGTGCTGAGAAGCGCCGAAGGGCACGCAGCGCCTGGCCGCCGGCTTGAGGGGATCGAGCCATGATTCCAGAACATGCGACCAACGCGCTCTCAGCGGCTTGAATGAAACGGTCTTGTCCGGTTAGTCTCCCCAGGGCAAGTAGGCCCGAAGCCGCCATGCCGTTAGCACTGGGTACACTGCTGTCAGCAAGATCCTTGCTGCGGGCGATTAGCTCTTCGCCGTAGTCGGCCGTAAAATAGAATCCAGAATCGGATGCAGCGAAGTGCTTGATGACCGTGTCCGATAGTTCAATGGCCAGACGGAGCGTCTCCGCCCGCGGAGAGACCTGGAAAAGCTCGCACAAGGCCTCGATCAGGTAGGTGTAGTCATCTAGGTACGCGTCATGGCTGGCCTTACCCTGCCGCCAAGAATGCCACAAGCGACCGGGTGATTTGATCATTTCTGATTGGATAAAATCGACCGCTTCTTCGGCTGATTTCAAATACTTGGCATCTCCGGTGACGCGGAAACCTCCGACCATAGCCGTGATCATCAACGCGTTCCAACTCACGATCACTTTGTCGTCTAGGCCCGGGCGAACTCGGGTGTTGCGATGCACAAACAGTTTCTTGCGGCACCGCGCGAGTTGGTCTGTTAACTCATCCAGATCGCGCGAGTTCTCTTTCGCATACTGGGCGATCGACGATTTTAGATTCAGAATATTGTGACCTTCGAAGTTACCGCCTTCGGTGCAATCATAGACGGCAGCGAATTCGTCGGCATCGCTGCCAAGTATTTCACGAATCTCATCCAGACCCCAGACATAGAATTTGCCTTCTTCGCCTTCGCTGTCAGCGTCTTCGGTACTGTAAAAAGCACCGGTCTTGTCGGTCATGTCACGCAGGACGTAGTCCAAGGTCTCGCGAGTAACGCGAACGTACTCGGGATCATTGAATAACCTCGCCGCTGCGGCGTAGCTATTAGCGAGCAGAGCATTGTCGTACAGCATTTTCTCAAAATGGGGAACGAGCCATTGGCGGTCAACGCTATACCTCGCAAATCCGCCGCCCAAATGGTCGTAGATCCCGCCGTGCATCATGTTGTTTAGCGTTGTGCGGATCGCCAACTCTCGCTCGGCGGTGGGCGAAGACAGTTGTCCTTCGAGTAACAGCGAAATATCCGTTGCATGCGGAAATTTTGGGGCGTCGCCCCAGCCACCGAATCGTTGATCTACGTTTTGGATAAGCCAATCTTCAGCTTGGGCGATCCACTCAACGTCTAATTGATTTGCTGCCGCAGGACCTGAGACAGCCTCCTGAAGATGCGTCAGGATTTTTTCACCTTGTTCGGTTAGATCATTTCGGCGATCCTTCCAGGCGTCCGCGACTGCTAAAAGTACTTGGCCAAATCCTGGACGGCCATGGCGGCTGTCCGGCGGCCAATAGGT
>DNPC01000892.1 GCA_003501565.1 Planctomycetaceae bacterium
CCGTTCTCAGTCGCTACACCTTCAGTTCGCAGTAATCCGAGCCTATCTCGGTGGGGTTCGGCGTAGCGCGCTGCCAACCGCTTTCGACCGGACCGAGGCAGCAATAGATACCATCCTTGCACATATCGGCCCGCGTGCGGCTGCTCTGTCGGGACGCCATGCCGAACGCGCAGTTGAGCTTCATGATGCGGGGGTGGCCATCGGTGAAATTGCCGCTCGACTGGGAATAAAGCCAAGAGGCGTCGAATTTTACCTGAAGGAGTGCATAGATGAGTGCAAAAACGAAAGTTAGCGGATACTTGTTGGCGGGCCACTTGCTCCGCGCTGAAGAAGGTACGCCAAACGGCCAGCTTTACAGTCAGTTGCGACGGCGATGCTCTGACCCTGCCTTTGCCCTGCGTCTTGGACAGTCCGTGGCCCTCGGCACGACAGCGTCAAAGCTTTTCCACGAGTTGTTCGGGCTAGGTGTTGGCCGCTACCGTCGGTTTTGCGTCGCTTGCCCGGGCTTCGCCGGAATGACTGATATACAACAGCAGGGTGCACTGATGAGCCTCGCCCGAATTGTGATGCAGGTGTCGCCACCGAAGGCTGGAAAAGTGGAGCCGTAGTCCAGTAGGCTTTGCCGCGTTACACGACTCACCCTTCATCACACAAGGCATTACACCCGATGGCTTTAACACAAGACGTTGACATCTCCGAGACCAAGCTCACTGGCCAAACATTGGGCGCAGTGCTGACAGTCAATGACGAAACTGTCCAGCTCTATTACGTCGCCCGACCAATTGGAACAATTTTGGCTCGCGAATCCGCAGCAGTGGGCTCGGGTGCGGCTACGACTCTACTAAGTTATTTCGATACTTCTACTGGTGGCCTTTCGGCAAGCGGTGAAACCCATGCTTTGAGTTTGTCCGTGTCGATCACTGGTGTCGGCGCGATCTCCGGGACGTTGGATACCTATTTCAGCTAGGTGGCGGAACCGCTAGGCCACGATACCAACAAGTTGGTATCCATGGTTGAACGCGGTTTGCAAACGCAATCCCCGAACAGCGAGCGGAAAACTATCAAAGCCCAAGAGTGAAGTACGCAGGTGTTGGAGGGGAAGCAGCAAAAAGCCGCTGGAGTTCAAACTGTTGTTTCTCACTTAGAAACCTAGCTATGTTGCGCAGCGAACTAATACGCAGGAGTGTAGGAAGCTCGCTATCGGTGGCAACTTCTACGAACTTGTTCTCACGCCACAACTCGCGATTCACTTGCGCGGCGTCTGCGAGCGCCTTCGAGAGCTTCTGCTGCTGTCCGTCTGAGATACTGAGGCGTTTCCTCACCGAAGCGTGCAATAGAGATTCCGCTCCATTTTTCAGGACGTAATACCCCAACAATCCATCTTGCTGCTCCTTAGTCAATTCCCCAAAAATCACTTCAAACTTTCCATCAACCGAGCGCTGCCTTCGTCTCAAACTTTCAAAAAAGGCAGCTGCAGATTTCTCGTCTTTCTCCAGCATCGTGAAAGGCGGCAATACAACGGGCTCCGATTCATACACAGACTTGAATTTGGAGACGGTCTCAGCTTCAACCTTAAGGCGGCGAGCGACGCGTTCCTTCCAGAGCGGAAGCAAAATTTCACGGCAAGTGTCAGATGGCTGATCCCCCGTAATGAAAGCGTTGCTCTTCTCTTGGGCGTAAAGACTTCCGGAATTGAATTCAGATAGCCAGAATAATCCAGCCAACAGCAAGGGCAATTTCGCTATCGTCATTGTCTGCCTCCTGGTGAATACTCTAGTTCTGTTTGCTCAGAGACCCATCGTGGATCGAATACGCGGCGATCGATCGGTTTGTTGATTTGAATCCAATCGATCTCGATCACCATACCTCCGTCTCCTGCGCACTGGTAGAGTGCCGAGGTGGGCAGCCAGTGGCCATCAATCTTTTTGTAGAAGCACTGAAAGGCTACGCCGGATCCTTCCGGTAAGCGAAGTTCGGAGATCGAATATCCCTTGCTCTTATCAAACACAGCGACCTGTCCTTTGCGCCCGCTGCCCAGTTTAGAGCCGAAGGCTAGTAAAGAGCCCTCCTCTTTGCGGAGTGGCCACGACGTAGTGTTCCACTGCCGAAAGTTGTTGATTACTTCCCAATCTTCATAAAACGCGAGCAACTCGACACAGAATCCAATTCCAACGACAGTTGGATCGAACATGCCTGCGGCTTTCTGCCTTTGCTCTAACTTTAGCGCACGCCCCGCATTGAAATAGAACTCCTCACCGCGTTTGAGCATGACGCGATGCTTGCGTTCAACGTCCCTTACGCTTGCGGAAGATGCGGAACGCACAATCAATGAGCATTTTGCAGTCCGATCAGATACGCATTCATACTGATTTGTCACGGCCGAGAAGTACTTCTTGTCTGAGAAAGTCTCCGACCGATACTCAACAACCTTCGCGACCGCCACATAGCTAAGAACTCTAGCCCGGCTTGCAGCAAGCCGCTCGATGCAGTCTTTAAACGTCAGACTCTGCGAGTACGCATCGCTGCTCAAACAAATCGTTACAACGAGAGTGACAAGCTTTTTGATCATTTAGCCACCTGCTAGCTACCCCACAGAAATTCACACTCAGGATGTGGTGAAAGTATTTCGTAGGCTAGCTTCTTGTCTTGGATCATAGATGGTGGCGGATCCGCTGCGCCCACACACCAGTGTTTCTTTGCGCACGTGCTCCCGTAGAGATCTTCAGGAAACGGGGTGCTCAAAGCGCCCTCCTCATCCTCAACCATGCAATTCACACAAGCTAAGGGATCATCGATGGTTGAAACCTCAGGGTTTTCTCTGCATGGTTCGTTGAAGTAGCAGACTTTCGGCTCGGGTGTCGAATCTACGACATATGTCGCTCCTGGAACGTTATCAGGATCAAGGCTTATGTAAGCAGGATCCATGTTAACCTCTGTCGATTGCATCTCACCTGAAGGGCAGTTGTTGTAGACGAACGATGCACAAACTACCGTCGTGAATGCTCCTGCCGGACCGTTCTCAATGGTAAAAAACGGGTTGCTTCCGGGGCTGATTTCGTTGCAGCGACCGTGAGGTGGAGTAGGACAAGTAACGACGCCTCTCTTTACACAAATGACGAGTTCGTCGTCCTCCTCTCCTGGCCCCTCCCCAGGCGGCTGCGCAAGCACGTAACCCGTCGATAGTAAGAAAATGGCAAAGTAAGATAGCAACTTTCGAAACATTCCCTAATTCCCTTGTAAAAGAACTACCCTCTGAATGACATCTGAACCTGCATGGATCAGTAACCTCTTGTTCGCGCTCAAAGCAAGCTTCGGATTTATCGCAATCGTTATCCAATTCTCCGACCTGACCGTTGCAGACCATTCGGTACCTTCGTTTAACTGCCTTTCGCCGATCGTTAGCCGTAGCTTCTTAACGATTTCGCCTGAATCGCCGTCGTTACAATTTAGTATGAACTCCCACCCCCCTTGCGCTGGAGACACGTGAGTCGGATGGGCTGAGAATCCTGTCGTTCGCTTCGCGTAGATCTGTGATTCAAAGATTTTAAGCCGAGCCCCATCGCCGATGTCTGAAAAGAACTCGAGCGGCACCGACAAGTCTTTGCCGGCTACAAAATGTCGATCCAACCCCGTAATAACGCAGGCGTATTCCTTCCCACCCTCCGCCTCGGCATTAACAACCGACTCAACCTTAACGCCTTCTAACGAGCAGCTTGCAGAAACGTGCCCTTGTCGATCCGAGCGGTTCACAAAGAAAAACCGTGCAGGCTTGCCAATTCGAACGCTTATTCGTTGGCCGCTACTGCCTGTAACAATCGAGAATTCGCTCTCTACTGCGACTCGAAATTGCAGGTTGGCAATCTCGAGTATGTCATCATCCTTTGGATTTCCGGCAGCCTCAGATCCTACCCGAACTCCGTAAAGCACGACGCCGCCCGTGACATCTGACTCCCGCTCCGGAAGCGTGATGGTGACTTCAAGTTCAGTCGTGCCATTAGCGGGGATCAAGTAACCTTCGGTCATCCGTGGCTTCGTGCAAGTGCACGATGTTTTCGTTTGCCGAATTTGGACAGGGTAGTCCCGAAGGTTCTTTACAGCGAGTCGCACAGTTGCAGTCTTCGTTCCGACTTCAACCGAAGGAAGCTGTATCTGCCTGTTGAATACACCGTCACCCACCAATGCGCAGGCGAGGATCAAGAAGTTAGTAAACATTTGTCGGGCCTTTATTCACTAAATTCGTTCTATGCTGATTACCGAATAATGTCAAACACTTTTTTGGCGGTTTGATTTCTCAGCACAGAATGATTGATTAAAAAGTAATCTAATCCAACGGCGGCCGCATAGATTCGCAAATTAAGATACGTTTAAGATCTTGCGCGCTTTTCTTCTGTAGCTCGGACGACCACCGCCAGCTGCGTGTTGCTAAATAACATGAAGCTTGATTGCTACACGCAGATGCCATCTAACAAGAAGATTCGTCATAAACATTTCCAACTCATGCATCTGAGTTGTCCTTCTTGGACTCAATGTACAAGCTGGTGCATTCGTGCCTACGTGTAGGCGAGGTGGAGGTTATTGCTCCTCACCGCGGTCCAAATCTGCTCTAGGGACGTACACATGGGGGCGGACAAAACGCGTACAATGACGGCTTCTTAGTTTTACGCCCGGAGAAGCCCGAAAGTGACCTTGTACACGAGCCCAGAGGAAAAGCAAAAGCTAGCTAGACTTTTTGAGTACCGCAAATTGAAGCCGCAGTTACTGCCGTTACTCCAAGATGCAAAAAGTCTCCTTGAAGCTGGACAGAAGCTCTCGGTGAACAGGAGCCAGAGCTACCTGCAGCTCACAGAGCAGCTCAATAATGCTGTCTCCTGGGGGCATATCGCGGAAGCTACGATCGCATCGGTAATTGCTGATGGAGAAGTAGCAGGAAACCAGCACATTCTGCTATTTGAGCTTCCCGGCACAAGCAATAGATCCCGAAGACAGTTCTTCGAGTCATTAAGTCAGCCAAGTGGCGCAGAAAAGACTGCTAAGCGTATGGCAGATTTCTTGGAAGCACCATCACGCTCAAGCTACGAAATCCTGGTACAAAGCCCAGATGAGCTTATCGTCAAGTTCGTCGGGCGTCGCGAGTACTGGGACACGGAGATATTAAGCGAGGAAACGAATAGAGTTGAGTATGCGAAAAACCGGCATGTGGAAAGATGTCCCGTTGTACTCAAAGCTTGTCTGTCAAAAAAGCTGATTCAACTGCGAGTGAGTCCAAGGTCATCGGGCAGCAATGCAAGTGGAAAGAATCACTACGGATATGCTACAGATGTATTGAGCAGTCACTACGCAATCGAACGGGACGGGAGTTGGTTCCGCTCAATGCCCCCTATTCCAATTGCAGATGCGTTTCCTGCGATCGTAAACAGCAAAGCGTTGTTGTATGAAATGTGGTCAGATAGCCCCGAAGATAGGGCCGTAGCGTCAAGGTACAGAAACCAGGGACGGCCAAAGTTAGGTTTTGACCTTCGCGATTATCAGCACTGGAATCACTCAGGTGGCTACGCACGTAAGTTTCTTTCGGGATTCTTCCGAACATCTGCCGCGACTGCGGCCAAAGGTGTCAACCGGCAGGGCACACTACGGTTCATCAAACTCCATGACGAGAAGCTAACGAACGACCAAATTCACCATCGGGCTTCAAGAATGTTCTTGAACGCCTACTGTGCTGACGAGGAGATTGAGTATGTCATCGACTCAATTCGAACTCACATTTGATAGCGTTGCTAACCTGATCAAGGCGGGCAACACCGATCCTCATGTCCCAAAGATACTTGAGGATATTCGCAGTAGAGCAGTAGGATCGGAGAAAGATCCACGCAAGAACCGAGAGCTAATAATTGAGCCCTGGCGCGATGGGCAGATGTTATCAGTACCAGAAGCATCCTACCGAGCTGTCGCGGACGAACTCAAGAAATTCAACATCTTGAGTGTCTGGGCAAGAGCGATCTGTCCGAACGAGAATGAGATCATCGTTGAGACTCGTAAGCCCGAGAAATTCAGGAAGAAACTAACGCAGCCATGCCCACATTGCGGAAGCAGCCATCTGGACCTTCCAATCGAGAACATCGAGACCTTTCTGGTTATCAACTTCGATCTCTCAGACAAACCGCTTAGTATCCGCGATGTGCTCTTCAAGCCGCCCTCAAAGGCTCCGCCAAAGATCGGATTCCTGTCGCGTCTAGGGCGGTTTGGAAGACGCAAGCTTAAGCTTTTTTTCGCCAAGCGGGGCGGTTCACCGGTAGCGAAGACTACCGCAGAGTTAACTGAGAATCGTCCCGCCCAGAAAGCGCCAACGACACACGACATCTGGTGGAACTTCACCTGGGTGACGGCCGTTTGGTGTTTGATAACAACAGTTATGTCACTTGGGCTGTGGTTCACTTTAAAAACTCATGTCGGCGTCGCGATGGTCGCGCTCTTCTCACTCATCTTCTATTTGCCATTTTTCATTGTGACCCTGCGGCGGCTCTACAATCAGTTCCGGATAGAGCTAATGATTCTTGGCATTGCCTCAACGATCGGCACTGGATTGACGACGGCGGGAGCCACGGGCTTCAAGTTCTGGTACAAGGTCAACGGTCAGGAGCAAGTGGATAAAGGGGTTGAGGGCGGCGAAACCTCTTGGTTCTTAGTGGTGTCCGGAGTCGCAATTGTGCTCGCAGGGTTCTATTTCAGCCGCGCACCAACTTCTTCTGCTCCTGCATCGCGTGGGTGACCCATGTCGTGCGGAGAGCGGTGATGTCACGCTAGTTGTGTCCGATGAAAAGATCTTACTCCGCTAGAGCTTCAATGTAGCCTCAGACCCACTCCGCCCGGTGCACTCGGGTCCTTTGAACGCGCTTAACACACAGCTGTGGGCACGTGGAGCAGCCGGTTTATGACTGATAGTTGGGGTTATCTTCACACGCACCGAATAGCCGATACTTGTAGTGAAGTTCGCGGCTGCTCAGCGGGCCGTACCAGCCCGGATCGAGAAACGGGGCTTTCGCAAAGTAATTGTGGCCGAAATTCTCTTGCGGAAGGTCGGTTGTCTGCTGTGCCCCAGCTATGGGTTCCCAGACGATAAAGTAGGTCTCGCCTTTCTTCATGCGAACTGGTTTGCTTAGGTCGGGGCCCTGCCAGCAGTTGGCAAATTCCATATCCCATTCGCCAGCTGAGAGTTCCCTGTGTGGCTTACCCTGGTCCTCCTCCCAGAGTGAAATACGCGTTCTCCCCCGCTTCTCGCCCGTAAAAATCTTGATGCGGGTAACCGCACCAGTGAATTGAGCTTTGATCTGTATCGCGAGGATTAGGCCGGGGCCTCCTGTTGACAAACGGTCGTTGTAATTAGGCCCGTCGTTTTCTGATTGAACCAAGGTTGGTGTCGTTAGCGCAAGTAATTTGTAGTCCATTCATTCGTCTTTCTGATTGTGAGGGCGGCTTAGGGCTTGATTATACGAAGGTTTCGCTTGGCATTGGCGGGCGTCACGCGACGCCTTTTACCGCGCCACTTTTAGTCTGTCTTTTTTCGCGTCACGCTTGGGCAATTACCCGTGACGTGGAAAATCAATGCCGAAACGCGGTCGACCAAGAAAAACTGAAGCTGAGAAAGAAGCTACGCGTAAGGCGGCTGTGGCACGTCGACGTGAACAGCGTCGTGCAGCTGCTGCGGCGAAGAAGGAAGGCAAAGAGCCACCAAAGAACGCGCGGCCTAAGAAAAAGCCCAAGCCGAAGAAACAGCTGGAAGGGCAGGCCAACGAACCTAAGGCTTCGGGTTCCGGCACCGAGAGTGAGACCGTCGAGTTTAACCAGATGGACCCGCGAGGTAAGCGGGCTCACCTTCGAAAGCTTCTTGGCGTTGACGGCCTAACAGCGATCGAAGCAGCGGACGCTTGCAACTGCTCGCTGACGGTTCTTGCACGTTGGTACCGTGAAGCTACCGGGCAGGAGCTGGAGCTGCCCAAAAAGCGGCGCGATTCCGCGGCAGAGATTCGAGAACTGGAAAAGCATAAGCTCGATCAGCTCCGGCGAAGTCGCGAAATCCGCAAGTTGTCGACTTCGATTGGCGAACTGCCGCCGGTCAGGTATCCATCAATCAAGCGGTTATGCCGATTTGACCTGCAACTTTTCGAACAATGGTTCTTCCCGAACAGTACAGGCTTGGGCCCGTTCGGTCCACCACAAATCGGAATCATTGATCGTTTCGAGTTGGCGTGTTTTCACCCATACCGTTTTCAGGCGTTGCTGTCACGCGGATTTGTGAAAACCACGATTTCCGTCCACGCTCTGATTTGGGCTGCGCTATACGGGCACAGCCTCAGTTCGGTGTTCCTTGGCGCCAATGACGAGCTAGCGTCGGGCGCCTGCGGATCGATCAAACGGGAGTTAACGTTCAATGAGCGGCTCCACGAGTGTTTTCCCGAGGTCACCGTGCCAATTAGAGCCTTGGATGGTAAGCCGCAACGCTGTCTTGGGCAGAGCTACCAGGGCCGCCTGACGATGCCCGAGTGGACATCAGACACCATTGTGATGCCCACGATTCCCGGGTCTGCCGCAAGCGGATGTATCATTCAGACAAAGGGACTCGAAGCTGCAGCGAGAGGACTCTCCTACAAGCGGACGGACGGCCGTAACATTCGCCCGCAAGTCATCGTTATTGATGATCCACAGACCGAAAAGACAAGTACATCGGTACCAGCTACGAAAAAGCGGCTGGATATCATCCGGAAAGGTGTTTCGCGGCTTGGAGGGCACGGTTCGAAGGCTTCGATCATTCTCAATGGAACGCCTTTGAAGCAAAACGATCTTGTTGAGCAGTTGGCGGATCGAAGCAAACACCCCGGTTGGACGACTGTGCGGGCCCCAATGCTCACCAGGATGCCAGACCGTGAAGCGCTGGAGCGTCACTGGCTTGGGCCCTATGCGGAAATCCTTACTACGTACGATGACGAGCAACTAGACGGCCAAATCTCGGCGGAGCGGGCTGCGGCTGACTACTATCGCGAGCATCGCGAGGAGATGGACGAGGGATTCGAAGTCGCATGGCCATCGATTCCCCTTGAATCAACTGAAATAAGCGCCATCGAGCATGCGATGCGAATCGCGATCCTGGAAGGCTGGGACGTATTTATGGCGGAGTGCCAGCTTTCGCCGCTTAAGGACATCGTTCCAGGTCGAATGGAGATAGCTGAAGGAATCGGCGAACGGACTAGCGGCTATGCAGCTGGCTGCATCCCTAAGGACGCGCATCACCTCGTGTTTGGCGTCGATGTCCACGACGAGATCCTTTACTGGGTTGTTTCTGCGGTCCGTTCGGACTTCACTGGCTTTGTCGTCGACTATGGCACATTCCCAGAACAGAGTCGCGCCTTCTTCACCCATGCCACAGTGCGCGAAACACTTCAGAAGCACCTCAATGAGCCAGGGCCGGAAAAGGCTATCGAGCTAGGTGTCGAGGACTTGGTGCATGACTTGTTGAGTCGCCCCTGGGCGAATGAGAACGGCGAAGAGCTGGGAGTTTCATGTGGCCTAGTGGACGTGGGGTACCGCAGTACGGAAGTCGCCAATGCTCTTCGCCGGTTGTTGCCTCGTTCGGCGAAAGTCCTCATGTCGCGTGGTATAGGCATCGGTCCAACCAAAAAGCCAATGGCAGAGTACGACCTCTCGCCGAAGCGTGTTATCAAGTACGGACCGGAACCCACAAACCCACGGTGGTACCTTCCGGTCGATGGGCGTGAAGGCGAACTATACCGAGTGAACTTTGATTCCAACTTTTGGAAAGACACACTTGCTGCTCGGTTGTCGCAGGAGACTGGCGCAGGGTGCTGGGAACTCTTTGGCGGACGCGGAGAAGTTGATCACGACATGTTCGAGCATCACTTGCGCTGCGAGAAACAAACCAAGCTGAGCACTGACACTCGTACGGTCAACGTCTGGGCGCCCGATTCGCACCGCGAGAATCACTACTTTGACTGCAGCGTATTGTGTTGCCTCGCGGCTTCGTTGTCTGGGGCACAGTTGCCTACCGCACCAGTCTCAGCCAGGAAAACTCCACAGCAATCCGTAGCTTCGCCAGCCGTTATTGAGTCCGAAAGTGGTGACTTCAGCTTCTTCGCCACGGCTCGAATTTAGCGGAATCTAGCAGTCTACACGCAATTCGGCATAGGCTTCAGGCTCACACTTTTGCTGGAGCCACTTATGCCGCAGTTTGCGCACACGGTCGAGGACTTAGTTTTTTATCTGGTCCAAAATGCATGTTACGACGCTGAACACAGTGTCACTAAGGCGCGTCTGTTCGTTAGGTACGCCGCCGAACTCGCGATTCGAAAACCAACATCTGTCACGATCGATGGAAACACCTCGAAATGGGATCACAGCCAGCTGTTGGAGGATCTCGCTCGCGCTAGACGCTGGCTAGCGGCTAACGATCCGGCCCTAACTTCGCGGGGCACCGGCGGTGGACCTCGTTATTACGACCACTCAGATATCCGGCGTTAGGGAGTGTTCGCAGTGCAAGAGCTATCGACAATTTTTGATTCACTGGAGCAGTCTCGCGCTGACTATCGTGCAGCGAAGACTAGCCGATTCACACCCCGCGCAAACGGCGTGCCTTCGATGGGTGCGGGCGCTGATTATCACTACCGGAGTGAGTCAGAGTTTCTCCGGATGATCGAAAGGGCTCGTGCGTTTGAGCGAGACGACCCAATCGTTGGGTCCGCGATAAGACGCATCGTCGCCAATGTGCTGCAGGAGGGATTCAGCCCGGATCCAGATACGGGAAACCTAGACCTTGATGCAGCGCTCAAAACCGAGTGGCAAGCCTGGTCATCTGACTCGGCACGCTGTCATAGCGAGGCTGAGTTTAGCTTCCGTCAGATCGAACGGTTATGTTTGCACTCTGCGATTCGAGACGGTGATATGTTCACCCTGCTAACTAATCGTGGCACACTCCAGCTAATCGAAGGCCATCGCCCCAGAACCCCACGAACACGTCGCAACGTAGTTCATGGCATTTTGCTAGATGAGCAGGCGCGACGACGCGAACTATGGGTCTCCCGCGAAGACTTGGGGCCTTACGGCTCACTGCGTAGGGTTTCGGAAACGCGGCAATATCCGTTTCGTGATGCAGCTGGAAATCAGCAAGTCCTGCAAGTGTATTTCCCATCGCGCAGTAGTCAGCGGCGGGGAGTCAGTGCACTTTGTCCGGTTGTTGAGACCCAAGCGATTCACGCAGATGTTCAGTTCGCGATGCTCGTCAAGCAACAGATGAGTGCTCTGATTGTGCTTCTGCGAGAACAGGCTGCAGGCACAGACGTGGCGGGTCCGCCGATAGGCGATCTACAAAGTGGTCAGCAACTGCAAACGAAATCCGGATCGATCAAGCCAATCGGCGGTATATCTGCCGGGCTAGATGTCACAGGTGTCGCTGGAGAGAAGATCAACGCATTTTCGCCAAATATTCCCGGCGATGGATTCTTCGACCACACCGCCCTGCTGCTGACATTTTTGTCGGTAAACTTAGACATGCCCCTCCAAGTGATGCTCCTCGACCCAACGAAGGTTAGCTTTAGCTCCTGGCGCGGAGCGATCGATCAGGCTCGGATCCGCATTAGACAATTAAGCAACGAGTACATATCCCGTTTCCATAGGCCAGTCTGGGAATGGCGCGTTCGCTACCTGATAGAAACTAACCCTGCCATCCGTGCACTTGCGGCATCGGTTGAAAATCCAGCGCAAAACCGATGGCGCGTTCCTGGACACAGATACATACAGCCGCGCGAAGAATCTCAGGCTCACCGGAACGACCTTGATGCCTTTATTTCCTCACCGCGCCGTGTGCAGTCAGACCTCGGCCGTGACTGGGACGAGGTTTCAAGAGAGATCATCGAGGACCGTCTTGCGTTAATACGTGGCGCCGCAATCGGTGCTCAGTCGCTCCAAGGAGAATTGGGGATCGACGTTAGCTGGCGAGACATCCTCAGCCCATCCTTGGGTGGCAATGCGGTAACGCAGTCTGTTGTAAGCCAGGAAACTGGAGGCAACACCGATGACGACTAGCGCGATCAAGGCTGGGAAGGCTGAAGTCGAGGTTTCGCTGCGTGACGCGACTCAACGTGGTATCCGGCAGGTACAAAACCGATTGAGGGCACTCAGTCGCTCGTTTGCCACAGTTGGTGCCAGCCTTACCGCGGCTGGCGCGGCCGCCGCGGCAACATTTGGGACTGTGCTTAGCTCCGCCTTCACTCGGCCGATTCAACAGGCTGGCGAATTCGCAGAAGTCCTTTCAAAGTTCGAAACGGTCTTCGCAGGGCAGTCAGCATCCGTTCGCGATTGGGCTCAAAATTTCGGTAAGGAGGTTGGTCGGTCAGAGGCTCAGCTTCTCCGGTTCTTGGGTACGGCTCAGGACACTTTCGTGCCGCTAGGCTTCGATCCGGCGGAGGCTGAGGAGTTCTCAAAAGTAATTACGCAGCTTGCGGTCGATCTTGGAAGCTTCAACAACCTGGATGATGGCGAAGCTTTCGATCGCCTTATAGGCGCGGTTGTTGGCAATACCGAGAACTTGCTGAAGTTCGGGGTCGTTGCTCAACAAGCACAAATCCAGGCAGAGGCGCTCAACCTAGGCTTCGACCCAAAAAACCTGACCGCGTATCAAAAAGCACAGGCGATCTTGTCGCTAACGATTCGCGGTACCGAAGCCGCCCAAGGCGATGCTGCACGTACGTCTGGTAGCTATGCAAACCAACTCAAAGCGCTGAATGCCGAAATTTCCAATCTGCAGAATGCAATCGGTGGGGCACTACTAGGGGCGGCTACGTCAGTCGTGTCGCGCATTCGGCAAGTAGTCGAAGCAATCTCGGCTTTCGCTTCAGCGAACCCACGAATTGTTCAGGGTCTTGCGGTAGTTGCCGGTGCTCTTACAGGCGCTGGCATAGCTGTCGCTGGTTTTGGTGTCTCACTGGTGGCGATAGGTGGCGTCGTTGGCTCGATATCCACGATTGCAGGTGCGATAGGTGGCCTAGTGGCTGTGATCACTCCAGTAGGTGCGGCCATCGCAGCAGTCGCGGTTGCTGGAGTGGCTTTTCAGGCAGCAGCTGCTGGTGCGTTTGTGTTCGTTGCGAACCGTGCAGGATTAGTAGCTGATGCGATCGAGTACATTCGCGGTGCGTTTACCTCGGCGCTGGCGATCGTCCAGCAGACTTTCGGCGGAATTGCCAACGCACTCAGTAGCGGTGAGATTGTGCTTGCTGCTCGCATACTCTGGGCGGGCGTTCGTGTTGCCTTCTTGGCAGGTACGCAAGAGGTATTACGGGCGGTCTCCTCACTTTGGACCAACATTGGCGACATCACGCAGCGGTTCAGCCAGGCTTTTCTCGATAGTGTCGGCGATGTCTTCTCCCAGATTCCACGCATTATTCGCGCGGCGATCACTGGCGGAGAATCGATTGCTCAGATCATTGCAGACGCATTCACTGGAAACTTAACAACAGGCGATGGCCTACTTGGACGCACGCTCGCAGATGCACGCCGCGAGCTTGATGAGCTAACTGCACAGGCGGCAAAGCTTGGCGGGAATCGATCAGCTCAAGTCGAGCTGGATGAGCGTTCGGCTGATGACGCGATCGCGAAACTCCGGGCGAAGTTAGATAGCGCAACGCCTCGCGATGGCGATGCCATCAAACGCGACGAAGAGGCTCGAAAGGCCATCGCTGATCGTACAGCAGCTCTGCGACAAGAAATTGAAGTGCTGCAGAATGGTCAAGAAGCGGCGAACCTCCTTGCTCTGGCAAGAGAAGGCGCAACACGAGATGAACTTTCGGTTATCGCGTCTTTACAGCTCCGGAGAGCAACGCTTGAAGAATCGAAGGCTGCTGAAGATGCTGCACGCGAGGCTGCACAGCAAAGGAACGCCGAACTGCAACGTGATGGTGAGTCTTTAGCAGACTCGCTTCGTACGCCACTGGAAAAGTTCCGTGATGACCAGCGGAAAGTCATCGAGCTACAGCGCGGCGGGTTCATATCACAGGAGGTCGCCGCCCGTGCTTTTGCCCAAAACCTAATCGGCTTGCGTGGCGAACTGGCCGCGGAGTTTACCCAAAACACGATTGCGGAGCGTGGCTCTAGTGCCGCTCAGGCGACAATCGATGCCACACGTGACCTAGTCACACGTAGACAGGCAGTGGCACGTGCACAGGATTTAGCACAGGCGAATGCGCGGCGAGTGCAGCAGGCACAGCCTCGACAATCAGAAGCCGAGCGACGGCTTGAACGGATTCAAACCAAGCAACTCCAAGCACTGCAGACAGTCGCCAGCAAAGTCAGTACACCCCAGGTCGCAAGGATTTACTAGCTAGTGGCCGTTGTCTCATCAAAACTCACATCCGCCTCGGGCCAAGAAACTGCCGACGGCGTCACCTACGAACTCGGGTATCACGTTGTCACAGATGCCCGCGATGACGGGCCCTTCATCGTGCAGTCAGCCACCGGCTGGTCGTACGGCGATGTGTATTCGATTGGCAACGACACGGATACGCGAGCAATCGCACTGTCGGTTACTTCAGCCCAAGTCTCAGAGGGGCACTATAACGATTGGCAGGTCGACGTTGGTTTTGGTGTGCCGCCACAGGGAAACACTTCGGTCATCAATCCGTTGCTTGACGATGTGCAAGAGCGGGTCAATTGGGCTGCACAAACACGCCAAACGTTCGTCGATGGTACCGGGGCACCGATCCTAAATCCGGCGGGTGATCCGTACGCAGATGGTATCGAAGCGGAGGATAACCTACCGACAATCACGTACTCCCTAAACCAGTCAGTGTTTCCATTCGCCACTGCGATGGCTGTGCGGAATGCGGTCAATTCTTCAGCCTGGAAGGGGTTATCTGCTGGCACAGTAAAAGTCGATTCAATGACCTCCGATCGGCAGTATTCCAAATGGGTCGGCGTGTACTATTCGGTGAGTTACACCTTTGCAATCAATCCCGACGGATTCGATCGTGAGATCTTGGCTCGCGGTTTCCGCGAACTAGACGGAGGTAATGCTACGCCAATTTTTGATGCTGAGACTGGCCAGATAGTCAGAGAGCCTCAAATGCTGGATGCAGCTGGCGCGTTGACTACCACGCCATATTTCCAGACCGTCGAACTATACCCTGAACTCGACTTCAATAGCTTGTTTCCATTCCTGTAGGCAGCGCCACGATGAAAAATGACGCACTGATGGCTGTGATCGCTGACCACAACGGTCGGATGGCGGCCATCCTCGAAAAATGTAGCCACGGAAAGCTCAGCCCAATCGAGGCAGCAAAGTCTCAGGGTGAGGAAGTCCGCCGGTTCCGGGAGTCATTGAAGCGCATGGCTGAAAAGCATAAGCAGGCGGAGCCCAATGCGAACGTTTGACGATCGGTCGATTGAGCGAATTGCGAATGTCGTACGATCTGTTGAGCGACAAACGAGCCGTCCAGGTCAGGACACCTTTGGCGGGCTAGTCCTTTTTGGGTTTCGGCTGACGACCGATATGACCAGTGGGACAGCTGATGCCGACATTCGCAGCGCAGATGATGCGCAACTCGTTCAGGCGGGGGCCGAGCTTCGCGACCGCGTGGGGCTACTAAACAATGCCGTTGCAGGGCGCGAAGGGCTATGCCTGCCGTATCGCGACTACTTCGTCGCCATCACCGTCGAGCCCGTGCCAGTCCAGCTCAGGATCGACGGTTTCGACTTCCAGATTAGCCATGATGGCGGCGCCACTTGGGCTACATGGGCATCTGGACAAGACTGCCCGTAGCTTGCGCATTGCAGTCTGTAGCCGCACGGCTTCAAAATTCCGTGCATGTCAGCCAGCACACTACAGTTCGACGCACCACTTACCCAGGTGCCCCACCTTGATCACCTTCTTGGTGTATGGGCAATTGAGTCGAGTATCCTCAGTCAGCTTACTACGTCACTTCGTAGTCTGAGCTTGACGGAGCACTTAGCCGCTCAATCGATACGAGACGGCGAACAGCCGGATTATCGAATCGACCAAGACGGCGTCGCGGTCATCTCAATTGCGGGAATGATGCAAAAACATGCTGCATCGTTCTCAGCGGCTACATCGACTGTGTTGGTACGGCGTGCGATTCGCGCAGCCGTCGCTGACTCTGCCGTTGGTGCCATCCTCCTCAAATGGGAGTAAGGTGGCGGTACTGCGGCCGGTACTCCGGAACTTGCAGCAGATATCGCTTCAGCCGCCAAACGCAAACCGGTGTACTCCCACATTGAGGACATCGGTGCTTCAGCAGCATATTGGGGTGCATCGGCAGCAAGCGAAATTACCGCAAATGCTGCGGCTATTGTGGGCTCGATCGGTACTTACGCCGTTGTAACTGATCTTTCAGCGGCGGCTGAGAACGACGGTGTCAAAGTTCATGTCGTTCGCGCTGGCGAATACAAAGGCGCTGGTGTACCCGGAACGGAGGTCACAGACGAACAGCTCGCCGAAGTCCAGCGGCTGATCAACAGTCGCAATGACTTCTTTCTACGGGCGGTCTCATCTGGCCGTAGCTTGCCTATCGCTCAGGTTCGCGAGTTGGCTGACGGCCGAGTTCATCCAGCCAAAGACGCACTGAATCTCCGGTTAATAGACCGAATTGCCAGCTTTGACGATGCCTTTACGGCAGCGCGGAAGGTGGCTCAAGAAACGTTAAACAGCCCGAAAAGGACCAAACAAATGGCAGCATCGCCAAAAGACATCAAAGCAGCCTGCCCGGGCTGTTCTTCGGATTTCGTACTTGAGTGCATTGAATCGAGTTTGGAGCTTGCTGAAGCCAAAGACCTGCATTTCGCAGCGATCGCTGAAGCTAGCGAGGCGAAGGATACGCAGATCGCCGAATTAACGGCGAAGGTCAAGGACTTGGAGAGCCAGCTTGCCAAGCAGCCTTCTGCGTCTCTGGGAGTCGATCCCATGGATGAGCCCGCGGCCTCAACTGAGCAAGCGGGCACGCCGAAAGAAGCGTATTTCGCCAAGGTCCGCGAGCTGTGCGAGACAGAGAGCATTAGCCGCGCCGCTGCGATGCAAAAGGTGAACAAGCAGTTCCCTGAACTTCGTCGCGCAATGGCTGCCAAATAACCCACAGCCTTCGCAATCACAACAATACACCAGAGGACAAAACTATGAGCCAATACGTCGGTTCAGGGATCAAAACCTACACCGCAGACGCGGCAATCGAACAGTACCTACGCGTCACGTATGCTGCCAGCGGCAACGTGGAACTCGCGGATGCAACCACACCCGAACTTGGGTGTGCGGAGCGACCAACATTCGAGCAAGGAGAAGATATCCCGGTTCGGCTTCGCTCCGCCGAGGGGACGTGCATCATGGTGGCGGACGGTGCAATCGCACTCGGCGGTGATGTCTATGCGGGTGCCGATGGGAAGTGTTCTGCCGCCGGGACCGTTCTCTTGGGTTCGGCCGAGTCAGCCGTCTCCGCAGATGGTGATTACATCGAAGTGCTCCGTAGCTAGCCCTAGCTAGCGATTTCTACATAGCAGTTACGCCCTTTCTACGGGGTAGAGGAAAAACAAAATGCCAGCACCTACCAGCTCACTCATTACCCTCCGTCCAGAACTCGCCACCTTCGAGGCTCTGGACAGTGAAATGAACACGCGGGGCTACATTGCCACGCGCTTAATGCCACCCCACGAAGTGGGAATGGCCTCAGGGACGTACAGCGCCGTGACGCTCAAGAGCCTTTTGGCCCACGCAGACGCTGACACGAAGCGTTCCAATACGGGCGGCTACAACCGCGGCGACTACGAATTCGAAGAGCGAACTTTCAAGACGGAGCGCTCCGGCTGGGAAGAGCGAGTCGATGAACGTGAACTTGCCATGTACACGGACTTCTTTGACCTCGAAGACATGGCCCGTATGCGGGCATGGGAGGTGGTTCTGAACCGCCTTGAGGCGGAAGTAATCGATTCCACCGTCAACGCCTCAGTTACTGCCGCTCGCACAAATGCGGCTGGCGCACTGTGGACCGACCTAGTCAACGCCACGCCACTAGATGATGTCCAGGTCGCATGTGAGGCAGTTTGGGCCCGCACCGGATTGTGGCCAAACGTGATGGGAATCAGCCGCAAAACGTTCAAGTACCTACGTCGCTGCGTCCAGGTATTGAATGCTATCAAGAGCGATGGTGCCGGTGATTCTGCACTGCAGGAACGCGTTTCCGCCTCGATGGTCGCTGAGGCTCTCGGGCTTGAAGAGGTTGTCATCAGCGATGCGATCCAGAACACTGCCAACCGTGCAAAGACTCCGGTTGTTGCGTCGCGGTTCCCAGACGACAAAGCGTGGATCTCGGTTCGCTCCATATCCCGCGATGTGAAGCAGCCTCAATACGGGCGAATTTTACATTGGGGCGGTGACGGATCTGAGATCTCAGATTCAGACGAGCGTTTGATCGGCGTGGTTGAATCATACGAAGAACCTCAGACCTCCAGCCAATGGATTCGGGTCCGGCACGATGTGGATCATCACGTTCAATACCCTGAGGCTGGACAAGTCATCACCGGCGTCGCCTAGGCTCCGGCTAGGTTGCGTCGCTTGGCGCTCGTCCCAGCTCCTTCGGGGCGGGCGCCGCTAACACACTTTCGCCAGGTTGTCCGATGTCGCTATTCACCGATTCCATGAGTCTAGGTTTCACGGCCGCTGAAGATGTCGGTGGTGAATATGTCGACTACGACTACTCAGGTACCGTCGAGTGCATTTACGTGGTTCCTGGGCGTGTTGTTGGCATTCAGACGAACACCGGTGGACGCATGCAGACGGCTCAGAGAACGCTTGATTTCATGATCCGCCGCGATCGACTGGTAATTGATGACATCCCGCGCGAACCACAGCGCGGCAACATCATCACTCGGGCTGACGGATCAAGTTGGAAAGTGACTGGACCAAGTAGCTCAGAACCTGTTTGGCGTTACAGCGACTCATCGCTGAGTTATTACCGAGTCCAGACTGTTGAACATACTTCGGCCCTGGAAGGACTTGAGTGAGTCACGTTACGACGCTCTTTCGGTCCCTACAAACAGTGATCAACGGTGAGATAGCACCGCTTGAGGTCGTTCGGCGATATATGCCGCTGAAAGACGGTACTGAACTCGACGAATTGCAGATTTCGCTGTACCTCGATACATCCGACCAAGAGATTTTGGGACGCGGTGCGGTTATCCGTGACCTCGTCACGTTTGGAATAGCAATCCAGAAAAACATCCCCGGAAATCGCGATACGGACGACAACGGCGACCCTGTGTTGCAGGGAAACGATGACCGCTCAGCTTGCGACGAGGTGCTGGATATTGCCGAGCAGCTGAAGGACTTGTGGCGATGTGCTAAGGACGGCACCGAGGGCCCGCTCTTCGCTCAGAGCATCGAAGGTTTTACATTCACTGAGATGAATCAAGATTTTTTGTACGAACCTTTGCACATGGCTTTGCAGGGTGTTTTCAGTTCAGTTTTCGAAGTCACGTACGCACGTGGCAGCTAACTCATTGGGGGCCACTCGATGGCAGGATCTACAGGCGCTGTAAGCGCAGGTCGCGACCAAAAACTCTATTTCAACGATACGCCAGATGTCGCAACTGCGGGCGCTGGTACGTACGCTGTTCCGGTCTGGGTTCTGATCGACCGTATCGGTGATGTCGACCTGGATAACACAAAGTCCAGTACCGAAGTAAACATGCGTGCCTACTCCAGCACCATTAAGGTGTTCGGAAATAAGTCGCGCGAACTGTCCTTCACGTATTACAAGCGCGAGGGTGCAGTTGACACCGTGTACAACGTGCTGGAGGACAGTTATGAAAACAATACCTGTCTCGATCTAGCGATCGCCGAGAGCGACATTGCGACGACTGGTACTCGTTGGCAGCGTGGGCCCTTTGTCGTTGAGTCTATGGCCCGCTCGGAGCCAATTGATGGTGTTGTCGCGTACTCAGTAACGGCCTCGATCGTCGACGCGACCACTGACGGCACCACACCATTCGACTTCGAGCCCGGTAACATCACGCCGTAAGCGCCATGACAGCAGAGCAAATCGTTGAGTCCGTCAAAGCAGGCCGTGGGTTCTCCACAGTTTCAGCGGCCTGCTTGCCAGCCCTTGAGGCGCTGGTCGGTTCATTAGATCCGGCCATCGCCGATAGGGTTTGGCGCTTAGGAACTGTCGTGATGCCGCACGCTATGGCGGCTCAACTTATCGGTTATTCAGCATCGAGTGTTATGGGAGACGACGATGGCGAGCTTTCAGGCGGGCAATCAGAAATGGCTGATCGAATTAACGATTCTTGATGTTGGTCGACTCAAGTCAGCTTGCGATGTCGACTTGTTTGATGCCAACTCCCTGAGCGAGCTTCTTGCGGATTCACCGCGCATCTATGAGGTCGTTTGGCATCTGGTGAGCGATCAAGCAGCGGGCTTCGGCGTTGATGAAGGCGGCTTCGCAAAGATCTTCACGTCGCACTACGGGGAGGTCGTAGACGCTTTCACGGAAGCGCTTTCGGATTTTTTCCAAGCGATGAGGCGGCCGGAACTGAGCAGCGTCATCGCGAAAACATTGAGCGCATACGAGAAGCTGCAGCAGAGCGCGGAGAAGCGGATCCGTTCTGCGGATCAGGCGATCGACAGGATAGTCCAGCAAGCGGAAACGAAGGCGGATCAACTGATCGACCAGCACCTGCAATCGATTGGCGTCGAGAAATCTGGCGTCTAGCTGGAATCGTTGGTATTGATCCCAGGCCACTAACGCTTCGCGAGCTTAATTGGATGGCTGAAGCGCGTCAGGAGGTCTCGTGGGACTATGCGAATTCTGTCCTAGCGGCAGTGGTTAATAGCAGCCGCGGAATTTGCAATCAGCTCGTTGCCAGCCATGGTGGCAAACCGAAGCAATCGAAGCCGATTGATCCGGTGAAAATCAACCCATTCCGGATGTAGTCGTCATGCCATTTTCAGTAACGATGAAGGTCAAGGATTTTTTCTTTGATCGGGCGATAGTAAAAGACGCGATCTCCGACGCCGAGCGCCGCAATCTGCGGATGATCGGAGCGTTCATTCGCAGGCGTGCGCGTACCAAGATCCTGCGTCGCAGAAAACGATCCAGTGCGCCAGGAAGCCCGCCGAGTATTCACAGCCGCGACAAGCGAGCCTCACTTCGCAACATTCTGTTCGGCTACGATCCTCGGCGGCACTCGGTGATCATCGGGCCTGTGAAACTCAGCGGCGTCGTCGATAACACGGACACACTGGGCAAGACGGTTCCCGAGCTTCTTGAGTTCGGTGGCACCGCATTGATCGAGGAGGTCCAATCGCGGACGAGTGGTCCTGAAGATCCTTGGTACCCGCGAGATCCGAATAAGCCGGTTCTTCCCTGGCAGCGTTCCAGGAAGCGACCTGCCCGCTATAGGGGCAACCCCTTCATGTCACTAGCGCTTGAGCAAGAGATTGATGCAGGCACCATCACAGATGTTTGGCGGGCTTCGATCGGCTAGTTCGTGTTCCTCGGGATCCAGTTGAAGCTCCCCCGGTTGCCTTCCTTGAAATACTTCAGGTTCCAAAGGCTGGTGTCTCCGGGGTAAGCTAGGTTGATCGTCAATTGCAGGTTGGGGCCGTCGAAGTCCTTGCCGATAACGATGCGCTCGACCTTCAGTTTTTCGATCTCTATGTCTTCAGGGCCCCGGTACTCTTCGAACTTCCAGGCTTGGCTCTTAATGCCTCTCTTGAGATCGTCGATCATTTCAGCATCTGGTAACGGAGAGCGTGCGAGGATTCTCTTCGCGTAGTCAGCAAGTCTGTCAAAGTCGACTTCGTAAGCATGCAGAAATACTTTGATTTGCTCTCCACCCATCTCTGCCTCGCCCTCCCACATACCGTCTGAGTCGTAGGTGAAAGTACCTAATCCGTCGACAGTTCGTGTTTCAGTGCTGGCCTGAACTTCTTTACGCTCTCGGGGCATGTTTTTACTGCATCCGTTCAAGACTAAGAGAGGGATCAAGATAATTGCGTGAACTGAATTGCGTTTCATTTCGCTGATTTCGAAGGGTTTGACGCTAACCATCTTAATTTACAGTGGGCGTCCTTTGCGGTCTGTATGTGACTAGCGGTATGTTGCTCGCACACGCGAAAAGCAGTCACAGGGGGCACGATGAGCCAGTACAACAATAGCGGTTCGAGAACATACACGGCGGGCGAAGCAGTCCCGCTTTACCGCCGCGTCCACCTGGTCGGCGATGAGGTCTTCATTGCTGGTGCGACCGATTTCGATATCGGAACTTTAGCGCGTCCGTCGTTTGAAGCGGGTGAACCTGTACCCGTGGTGAACCCTAACCAGGGCACCGTAATGATGGTGGCAGAGACCGCCGTTTCGCCGGGCCAGAAGCTCTACGCTGCCGCAAATGGGATGGTGGGTACCGACAGCGCAAACGCATTCCTTGGCATCTGCATCATCGGCTGCGATGGCGCTGAAGAGTACATCGAGGTGCAGCGATTGAGTGCGACTGGATCTGTTGTACTGACGCCTGAGGCTACCACCTTCGACGCGCTCAATGCTCTACCAACTGGCGGATTTGGAAACGATGATGACCAGATTCTGGTTACAGACGGTTACCTAGCCGGAATGCTACTCGGCAAGGACTCCGGTACGTGGGTCGTACAAGGGCAATGGCAAGTTCCAAAGCTCGACGCTGAAATCACGCAGGGTGATGTGCCCCATACGGCTATCGTTGCGGCTCTGGCTACTCAGGCTGTTGTTGGTGGATCGTACGCCTATCAAGTCTACCGGGGTGGTCGCTTCGAGCAGGATGTGGTCTATCCCTCGGGCACGATATTCCGAAACACACTTTCTAGCTCCGGTGGCACAACGACCATCAACAATTCTGGAGTCACGCTTCCAGCAGATGCAACTGGTTTGCTTCAGAACGATGGCGCAGGCAACTTAAGCTGGCAGACGGTGTCTACACAAAACCAATACACGCACACGGAGAGTACGCCAGCTACTGTTTGGGCTGTAAATCACAATCTCGGCGCGCCCGTCGACTCCGTAAACATCTACGTCGGCGGCCAAAAGGTCGGT
>DNPC01000392.1 GCA_003501565.1 Planctomycetaceae bacterium
TTCCCGGCGGCTCCCGCCGGTCGAAATCTAGATGCGACTTATCAACGGTTTGAATCTCTTTTACGGAAATACATAGCTATGAGCGTTGAAGAATGTCTAATGGATGCTGAAGAGCGAATGGAAAAGGCGATCGCTCACTTGAAAAATTCACTCAGCGGGATTCGCACCGGGCGGGCTACACCCGGTTTGGTCGATAGTGTCAGGGTCGAAGCGTACGGTTCGCAAAGCCCGATCAAGCAGTTGGCGTCTGTGGCAGCTCCCGAACCGCAGCAGCTCGTCATACGCCCTTACGACGCTGGGACGATCAAGGACATTGAGAAAGCAATCGTGGCCAGCGATCTAGGCCTAAACCCGCAAAATGACGGCAAGATCATTCGCATAAATATTCCGCCGTTGAGTACCGATGTGCGGAAGAAGATGGTCTCTCGTATCAAAGAGCTGGCCGAAGAGGCGAAGATTTCTATCCGCAACATCCGCCGCGATGCGAACAAAGTCATCGAGACGGCCGAAAAGGACAAAGAAATCAGCGAAGATGATCGTGATTCGATGAAGGACGATGTTCAAGAGCTTACTAAGAAGTTTGAAGGCGAAGCCACGGAACTTGCCAAATCTCGCGAAGCAGAGGTTATGGAAGAGTAAGAGCAGCTAGCCACCCGCTGATGTCGGGTAAAGAGGCTGCAATGAGGAAACGCTACTGAGAGAACTCTAATTGAGTGGGTTCCTCAGATGGTTTTTCGGCGGGTTGAGCACGTGGAGTTATTGCGTTCTGGGCAGCCGTTCGCCTGCCGGCTGACGGTTGAACAGGAGTGGTTTTGACCTTCTGAGCGGCAATCCGGGTTAAACGAGTTTGTAGGCCGCTATTCATCGAGTGGCTGAACGCTGGATTCGTCAAACTTTCGTACAACGCCGATAAAGGCGGGCGGATAGTGCCGAACGTCCCATTCAAGGCTTGGGATCTGCTTCGCTAAGTCGAACGTCTTATCGCTTTCGCAAATGATCTGAGATCCGTCGGGCATTTCGGCAGCGAAAAACTCCAATGCACTCCGCAATGAATCTGTTTGCGCAGTCCATAGGCGATATGGCGGGCAACAGAAGATGATCCACGGGCGATCTTTCGGCCAGGCTGCAACTGCTAGCTCGATGCGTTTGAGCATTCGGAAGGTGTCGGCATTATTGACCCGTACAACGTCAGCGATTCCGAGCGCCTTGGCAGACTCCACCATGGACGTGACGGCGGGACGCGATAGCTCATACATCACCCCCTGCGAAGCGCCGCGCGAAACGGCTTCGAAAGTTAGGATGCCTGTCCCGGCAAACAGCTCTACAACGAATTCGCCGTCGAACTTCCCGCCCAGCAGACTGAATACTGCCTCTCTCGTCCGTTCTTTCATCGGGCGTGTTGCCGGATCTCCGTTGTAACGCACTTTCTTGTTCTTCAGTTGCCCCGATGTGATGCGTAAAACCGTCGCATCCTTCTTCGAAGGCCCGCGCCGCATTCTGGGGTTCTGGCGTGATTTAGGAAGTTTGCTCATTAATACTTGCGATTGGTTGTGTTCTTGCGACGGCCGGCAATGATGGACGACTTATCGATTTCGGATACGTGCGACTTGGTCATTGATCCAGCGGATCCCCCGGGGGATTCCTTCGTCGATCATCGATTGGTAATGTCCACCGGTGGCTACTGACTCGAACTTAATGGTGCATTGGTTCGCCATCATTCGGCCCCGAATCATCGAGCTGTAAAATCGGATGTTGCTGAACGATTCGATTTGATCGTTCTTAGCTGCGAACACAAACAGATCACATCCGGGTGTTAGGCTGTGGGGGCTGCAAAGCGATATGTACTCAGTCAGACCGGTAAACTTGCGAACGACACTCGGGAATTGCTGCAATTCGCCAAGTTGTTTTTGCAGGTTAGTGACGGGCGCGTAGGCTAGTGCTCCTGCTAGGCGAGGTTCAGCGGTAGCCAGTTGAAGTGCAAGTGTGCCAGCCGAAGAGTGTCCAGCCGCAAAGATCAGGTTGTTGTCGATCTCGGGAAAGTGTTCTAACGCATAGTCGAGTGCTACCCGCGCATTGGCAGTTCCCGCTCCGGCGGCATAAAACTCCGAAAAGTAAGCGGGCAGGGCGTCCAGCATCGCTTGTTCATTGTCGTAGTTATCCATCTCCATCCAGCCATCGAGCGAATAGCACACGACGATCATGCCCGCGTCAGCGTAGGGTAGGGCTTCGTCATGGTAGTCGTTTTGTTCCCCCAATCCGAGCTGCGAACCGTGGAGCAAGTTGGTGCCGGCCGGTCCAACGAGTATGCACGGCATCTTGCGGTCGGAAGAAGTCGCCCTTGGGCGGTAGATTCGAATTTCGGTACGGCCCGCCGGAAGCTCCCGACCGGGCGCTGCAATAAGTTGTGTTTCAAAAAGATCAACAGCATGCCCCGGAATTGCCCTTGGGCCCAGGGGCATTCTGGAGACGTCGACAGGGCGGTAGGCAAACTGGGCCGGTGACGACTGATTCCCACGGCCGGTAGCGGCCTGGGCTGGAGGTTTTTGCGTAGACGTAACGGCAGTCGGTACGGTTGATGCACTCGATCCCCAAAAAAACAATGCACCCAGTGCCATGCCGAGGAGCCCTAGGCAAGCGACGCCCACACCCGCAGCGATCGCAACCCAGGCCCACATTTGGTTAGACTTGCGACTTGAGGGAGTTGCTGGCTGCGGTTGGTAGTTCGGAGTAGGCAAGTCGCCAAATGGATCAGCTTCGCCACGCTCTTCGACCACGGTGGCCAAGACAGGGGCAACCGTCGGGAGCTGGATGGTCTGCGAACACTTTGGGCATTTGATTTGTTTGCCGCTTAGAGAAGCCTTGGCTCGCAAGTTGGCCGAACATTTTGGGCACTTAAACTGCATTGGGTGCGGCGGCTGTCTGTTAAGTTTGGATTCGGGAAAAGCGAAGTATAACCGATGTGGTGCTAGCGACTTAGGATGGTAGATCGAATATTGCTTCCGCATGCGCTGCTGTTGGTTTCCGCAGGTTGCAACTAGGCTCTTCGATCCGCGGAGTGTGTTTTGTAAGGTATAATTGTTTTTCTAAGCTGTGAATACCAAACGGCAGAGCTTGTCCATGCAGTACTTTTCAATATGTCGCGCCGAAGTGTCGTGTACTGCTGTGTTATGGTGGAAACTGAGATCTATCGCTGTTGCCATCTACGCATTTTGCCTGTCTAGCACCTGCTTTGCTCAACAGGACTTACCAGCGCAGTTCCGTACCCTTGAAGGCAAGCATGTTCGTATTGTTACCGACATGCCGCTTGATGATGATCTGGCCCAGCTCCCCGCACTGTTCGATGCGGCCGTTCCGCAATGGTGCCGCGAATTTGGCGTCGCACCTTCGAAAGTGGAGAACTGGAAAGTTACCGCATACATGATGCGGGCGCGGGAGAGATTCGTTCGCGAAGGACTGTTGCCAACGCATTTGCCAGAATTTCCATATGGGTTCCAGTGGGGCGACGAAGTTTGGGTTTCCGAACAACCAACAAGCTACTATCACCGCCATCTGTTGTTGCACGAAGGCACCCACTGGTTCATGTCCAAGCACTTTGGCAGCAACGGACCTCCGTGGCTGATGGAAGGGCTGGCCGAGTGGTATGGGACGCACCGTTGGTCGCCTGAGACAGGCACGCTCCAGATGGGAGTTATCCCAAAGACCAAGCTAGAGGTTCCCGGTTGGGGGCGAATCACGGTTATCCAAAGTCAACTAGAAGATGGAATCGCACCCACGCTCGAGTTAATTCTGCGTTACGGCTCCAGAGCGCACCAAGATGCCGAGGCATATGCATGGAGCTGGGCTGCCGTCGTGTTCCTCAAACACCATCCAGATTCGCGGGATGTTTTTGAGCGGCTTCTCGATCAGCCGATGCGACCGGACATGTCGATGACACGCTGGCTTTTTCAGCGTCTGCGAAAGCGTTGGCCAAAGCTAAGAGCTGAGTGGCAAGCGACCCTGGCGGATCTGGAGTACGGGTTCGATCTCGAACTTCCGATGGTCGAGCTTTCACGTTCGTCCGCTGCCAGTGACGAAGTTCGACTTAAGGTCGCGGCCGACAAGTCTTGGCAGCCCACCGGTATCTTCGTCAAGCGTGGCGATGTTGTGCGAGTTAATGCCAGCGGACGATGTATTGTTGGACGGTCAAGGAGAGATTGGGAGAGTGGCCCAGAGGGCGTCACACTTGATTATTATCGCGGGCGGCCCCTGGGGGAGTTGGTGTTAACGACACTTGAACCGCTCAAACAAGAGCCAGAGCGGTCGTCCGCACCCCAGTTAATCCCGGTCGGCCGCGAAGCAGACTGGGCAGCCAACGCGTCCGGCGAAGTCCTGCTCAGAATCAATGAACGGATCGGCGGGCTTGCCGACAACTCCGGACATTTGGATGTCGTGGTAACAGTTGCTAGACGCGCGCCGTGACGCCGAGCCAGATTTAGGTGCCTGCGGCTAGATCACGCTTAAGAAACTATTCCAGCCGAAACTATGTCCGCCGACGGACTTGTTCGCGTCGTAGGAATTGCGGCGGCGGAATCGCGGCCGACGCGGTGGCGCTGCGAGGCTCCTCCGGTGCGAGCTGGTATTCGCCATCATTGGAAGCAGGCTCGACCACTTCCCCATTGCGAGGCATGCTAGCCCCGTCCTGC
>DNPC01000305.1 GCA_003501565.1 Planctomycetaceae bacterium
CAAACGCGTGGGAACTAGAGCTCACTAGTCTAGAGATGCCGATGAGCAGGCAGCTGCTACAGCTACGCCGCAGTTGCACCGTGAATCGTGAAGTTGACGAGCCGCTGTTGCCGTGGCTACAAGCGTGCATGCTCGGGCATACCGAGCCTACATGCTTCCAATTGATTTCGCGCTCGGAAAAACGAGTTGCGGAAGAGTCTCTGTTTTGGACGGTCGGCAATGAGCTGCAGACCAGCCCAGATGCATGTGTTTGGCTATGGCCGCCGATCTTAGCGGAGATTGATACCCCGCAGTTTGTTGGGCAGCTATTCTTGCTGGCCGAATCGCTGAGGGAGTTTCAGGAAGAGCGGTTTGATTCAGCCGTTGCATATTCGGCTGCTCACGATACGCGGCACAACGAACTATTCCGTCGCTTGGGATTCAACTCAACGGAAAGCGGTGTGGTTTTCGAACGCGATCTTTGAGGTGTTACAACGAGAACCGCAAGAAGCAGCGAATCGCCTGCTTTCTTGAGATATCTTTATCGGGCGGGTGTTTACTGGGGCGTATTGAAGATTCGATCGCCTGCATCGCCAAGTCCGGGAACTATGAAGTCGTTTTCGTTGAGCTCAGGGTCAACCGCTGCAACGAAAAGCTTTACATCGGCATGTTCCCGCTCTAGTCGCTCTGTTCCAGGCCGACTGGCGATAAGACTGAGGATGCGAATATCCTGACAGCCCCAGCGCTTGAGGGCGTCAATGGCCGACAGCACGCTGCCTCCTGTTGCTAACATGGGATCCAGAATGAAGACCACGTCACAAGGTCGGCCCTCAGGCAGTTTGCAATAGTACTCGACGGGCTGACTGGTTTCTTCATCTCGGTACATGCCCAAGTGCCAGACCTCGGCGTCTGGCAGCAAATCCTGCATCGGATCCACCATACCTAAACCCGCCCGAAGAATGGGCACGATACCAATCCGCGGTTTGAGCTTCCGCCCGGACATTTTTGTCAGCGGCGTCGTAATCTCTGTTTCTTCAACAGGCAGATCAGCGGTGGCGGATACGGCAACCAACGATGCCAATCGGTGGACTTGTTGCCGAAAGAGTGCAGGCGGCGTGGAGACGTCACGAAGGATTCCCAAATGGTGATCGATGAGTGGGTGTTGGACCGGTGACGTCACGTCGTTCTCTCCCGTCGAACAGGCTTTGGCTGGACTTGCACAAGTTCCGGCTAACTTAAGTAGCTCGGGTGGTATGGCGTTGGGGCCAGCTGGATGTCGTAATCTCTAGAGTGCCCAATTTGTTGCGCACTCGCCCAAAATCGCAGCCGATATGGCCAATCGCAGCGTAAGTGTATCCGAACACCAGACCTTTGTTCAGTGGCAAGCTTTGCGGGTTGTACCAGTATTTTGCAAGCTGCGGTTTATACGTTGGTGGCCGCTGGATTTACCGCTGGGATAACGGCATAAACGGACGAACCGTTCCAACAGGTGCCGATGCAAGAGGCGTGCAAAGTTCTGTGCGCTGCGTTTGTGCGCATTCGACCAGGCATTTGCACCGGCCAACGCACTGGAAACGCTAGCATTGCTGGGGGCTCCTAGGCCGAACTGCAAATGGCAAAGGATTGCCACGTCAGAGGATTGACGCCCCATCGCCTGCAAGGAGCACACGCAGTGAAGAAGTTCTGGCTACACAGCCTCGCCCTAGCTTTAGGGCTCGTAGGCTCGACCAACGCACTTGGACAGTATCCCGGTGCCTACAACCCGCTGGGAGCAAGCGCGTACCCGGTTTCCGCACCCCAGCAACAACTCATGATTCAGAGCCTACCTCAGGTTCCGAATTCATACTACAGTCAACCCGCCCAATCCTCGTATGCACTGCCGGCTCAGAATTCACAGCCCTTTGCGGTGCCGAACAATCAGCTGCAGCAACCGTTTCAGCTGGTAGCGACGCAGGATCCTTCAGCCATCTACAATCAGTCGATGCCTGCTGAACAGATTGCACCTGGGGCGGCGGTCAACCAGTCGCAAAATCTGCCCATGCCTGCCAGCGCTACTGGTGGACATACGTCGGCTCCGGCGAATCACTACAGCACAACGATGGCCCCTGCCGTCAATCAAGGCGCAGTCAGCCACGGTGGAGTCGTTGGACAATCCTACGTCCCCACTTACTCGCAAACGCCGACAGTCGTCGGTGGATGCCAAAGCTGTCAAACTGGCGGCCCAATTATTGGAGTTCACGGAGCTGCACCGATTTCTTCTGGCGGCCCCATCAGCGGAGGCTGCGGACCGGTTGGCTATGGGGGCGGATATTGTGCTCCCGCTGCACCCGCGGTTGGCGGTTTCGGACCGTCGCCATGGTTCTTCGGTGGCGGCGTTTTGTTGTTCAACCGTATCGATCACGCGAACAAGAATCTAAGCTTTTTCGATTCGTCCTACACGGCAGACACATTGTCGACGCACGATGCCCGCATGGGAATCATGCCAGGATTTGAAGTCTTCGGTGGTCGCTACTTCAATTGCGGCCGAAACGCGATCCAATTCAGTTACTTTGGCATTTTCTCTGATGACGAAGTCTCCGAGGATGCCCGTTCGACTGGTGGAGACTATCGATCGCGGAATCGCTTCAACTATGTAGACATCTTGAATCCAGCTCAAACCGCTGCCTACGGTGCACCGACGAGTGGAGTTTACGATTGGTACGACGCTGCCTTCACACACCGACTTGAGAGAAGCAGCGAATTCCATAACATCGAAGTCAACTTGCTTGGGTTTGCAATCGGCGGTGCCGGTCGAACTTTTGGAGCACCCTTCGTCGGCGGATCGATGTTCGGTGGACTTCGCGGCCACAATGGTGGTTGCTTCGGCGGTGGTGGCTGTGCCAGCGGATCTTGCGGTGGAGCCTGTGGTCACACCGCCGGCTGCGGCCTGGGGGGCGGCTGCTTGGCGCGACATCGCGGAGCGGGTTGTGGCACAGGATGTGGCGCCGGCTGCGGCTTGGGCAACTGTTGCGGAGGATGTGGCTTTGGCCTAACGCCCGGTTGCGGATCGCGGTGTAGCGTCGGCTGGTTGATGGGTTTTCGCTACTTCCGATTCGAAGACAATTTGACTTACGCTGCTAGCCTTCAAGATTCAATGATCAGCCGCGCTGCGGACGACTTGTACTACGACGTTAATACGACCAACGACCTTTTCGGATTCCAGCTTGGAAGCCGGCTCAACTACTGCCTTGGCAAGCGTGCGAACCTGTGGGCATCTTGTAAGGGTGGCGTCTACGGTAATCACTCAACGCTCTACACCCGACTGGCTACCGAGTTCCAAAACGCTTACTTGAACGATACTCGCACGCCGACGAATCCCAACAACGGACAAGCGTACATATTCAATGAGTCGAAGGACACTGTCGCGTTCCTCGGCGAGATTGGCGCTGGTGTTGGACTGCGGTTGACTTGCCGCTGGACAGCGAACTTTGGTTATCGCGCAATTTTTGCCAACGGTGTTGCGACCAGTGTCGACAACTACCGCGAGACCTTCGCCAACTACGCAGCCGTTCGAAACTACGATCCGTATGGAACGCTGGTTATTCACGGTGTCGACATTGGAGCGGCGTACAACTTCTAAGGTTCGTTGCTTCTTGAATCGCCTGTGCGTGGCGAGTCAATCCAATGAAGAATCTAAGGGCAGCCACAAAGCGTGGCTGCCCTTTATTCGTGATCAGCCGACTTGTATCGATTGTCGGCCGGCGCCTTCCGCAGTTGCCCGTCGTCGAGTACTTCGAATTGATAAGCTTCATTGGTATCAAGTTGCATTGGGTATACTGTCTCCTCATCAAAAACTCGTTTTCGTACAAGTGACGCCCACCCCACTAGTTCGCGTCCATGCCAGGAGTGTACCGATGAACGGAGCTGGGCTAGCGCGATTTGTCGAATGGAACGTCAACTCTGCCGGCCCACTGATCGCGGTGGTATGTCACTAACAAAGGCTTTTGCAGCATGGCTTCCTATTTCACACAACTTTTCTGGGGGCTCCTTCTTGTTATT
>DNPC01000795.1 GCA_003501565.1 Planctomycetaceae bacterium
TGAGCGTTCCCGACGGCGCTCTTGATGACCTTCTCGAGCATCCGAGCACCACGTTGTGGCTGAAACTTCAGCGTATCGAGCGCCTCGTCGGCATACATGCCGCGAACGATGTCCGCCAACGGGCGAACTTTCTGGGCACTGATACGTGCGTTCTTGTGTCTTGCGTGGAATACTGCCATGGAATCGTCTCTGCGAACTCATGCACCGGAACAAGCCGGCATCGGTGACTACTTCTTGCCTTTGCCGCTGTGGCCGCGGAACGTTCGAGTCGGGGCAAACTCACCCAACTTGTGGCCCACCATATCCTCGGTCACATGCACTTTGACGTGCTTGCGGCCGTCGTGAACCATGAACGTCACGTTCACAAACTCGGGAACGATCGTGCAGCCACGCGCCCAGGTCTTGATCGGTTCGACACGTCCACCCTCAGCCTGCTTCTGCACTTTGAAGAACAGCTTTGGATCGACGAACGGTCCTTTCTTGCTACTACGACTCATCTACTTGCTTCTTACTTACTTGTGCAGTTTCAGTTGCCCGTAACGCTTGCTCTTACGACGACGAACGATTGAGCTGTTGCTTGGCTTACGCTTCTGACGTGTACGACCACCTTTGGCACTCTTGCCGGTCGGGCTGACCGGGTGACGACCGCCTTTGGTTCGACCTTCACCACCACCGTGCGGGTGATCAACCGGGTTCATTGCGGTACCACGCACGTGAGGACGGCGGCCAAGCCATCGGGATCGGCCTGCTTTTCCAAGTACTACCGCGCCGTGATCAGGGTTGCTGGCTCTACCAACCGTAGCTCGACAGTTTCCAGGAACCCGGCGGATTTCACCGCTTGGGAGCATGAGCTGAGCCCAATCGGCTTCGCGAGCCATCAATGTCGCTAGAGTCCCCGCACTACGGCAAAGAACTCCTCCACGCCCAGGCTGCAACTCGATACAAAACACCTCAGTTCCAGCCGGCATATTCTTCAGCGGAAGGCAGTTGCCGGGCTGTGCTTTCGCGTCTGGACCGTTGTGCAAGGTGTCGCCAGCCTTGAGCCCATCTGGAGCGACGACATAACGCTTTTCGCCATCAGCGTAAACCAGCAGAGCGATCCGACTGGAACGATTCGGATCGTACTGAATCGAATCGACCTTGGCCGGGATGCCGTCTTTGTCTCGTTTGAAGTCAATAACCCGATACTGCTGCTTGTGCCCACCGCCGCGATGTCGTGCAGTAATCTTACCCTGGTTGTTGCGCCCACCCTTTTTCTTCTTAGGCCGCAACAGGGACTTCTCCGGCTTGGCGCCGGGCGTGAGCTCTTTGAAGTCGCACACCGACGCATTGCGTCGACCAGCTGATGTCGGCTTGTACTTGCGAATTCCCATGGGTTCTCTCGAGTGTTTTCAGCTCGTGTATCTTTGCCCCGCTGCAAACGCGAGGAATCAGTTGTGGTGGCAATTAGCCTAGAAGAAATCGATGCGATGCTCGCTATTGAGCTTAACGATAGCCTTCTTCCAGTTGCGAGTGACACCAGCGCGATGGCGATACCGCCGCGTCTTGCCGACTCGATTCTGAGTCATCACCTTGTCGACCACCACATCGAACAACTCTTCGACCGCCCGCCGAACATCCGTCTTAGTCGCCTGCGGGTGGATCTCGAATGCGTAGTGATTGTTCCGAGCAGCCCGGTGAACACCCTTCTCGGTAACGAGCGGACGCACAATCACTTGGTGAGGCTCAAGCGTCAGCCCGAGCTTGTTCGCATTCTTGGTAACTGGTTTCTTTTTGTTCTTAGCCATCGATCTGTCTTCAAGCGATCTGTCGTCAAGTTCCTACCGGTGCCAAACTTCACCCGAAGCCCTAAGCTGCGGCTGTAGCCGCATGCTGCTGCATGATCTGCTCGACAGCTTCCTTCGTCACAAGCATCCGCTTTGGACGTAGCACGTCGAGGGTGTTCAGGTCAGACACGCGAGTGACATTTACACCAGGGATGTTGCGAGCACTCTTGTAAACCCCAGTCGAGTAGTCGCCGAGTGCAACCAAGGTGGTTACGCCTTCAAGCCCGAGAGCCTTCAGAACGCCAGCCAGCTCTTTTGTCTTGGGCGCGTCCATCGCCAACTCGTCGATCACGACAACTTCTGAGTCGGCGAACTTGGAAGCGATTGCCATCCGAGTTGCCGCCCGAACAGCCTTTTTCGTCAGCCGGAAATAGTACGATCGATTGCGTTTCTGCATCGCATGACCACCACCACGACGCTGTGGTGTACGACGGGACCCAACACGAGCGTTCCCTGTACCCTTTTGCCGATACAACTTCTTGGTCGAACCAGCAACTTCGCCACGGCTCTTAGTCTTGTGAGTACCCTGCCGCTTATTGGCCAAATACATCACCACGGCGTCATGCAGGAGCTGCTTGTTGATCTTCGGCGCGATGGCATCGGGATCGAAGTCGATCTTACCGACTTCGGAACCACTGCGATCGTAAACTGGAAGTGTAGCCATTACTTTGCTCGTTATCTGTTCGATGCGTCAAACGCTATGCGACTGCAGTTCAGCCGCCCGCTCTAGCCCAACTTGTTCGTTTCACGAACGACGACATACCCACCATTGGGACCAGGCACAGCCCCTCGGACCAGCAGCAAGTTATTCTCAGTGTCTACGCGGGCGATCTTCAAGTTGCGAACGGTCGTCTTCACACCACCGTAACGCCCCGCCATCTTCTGACCCTTGAACGTCCGCCCCGGGTAGGTCGCCATACTCGTACCACCAGCGTGACGGTGACACTTCTTGACACCGTGAGATGCCCGCTGACCACTGAAGTTGTGCCGCTTCATGACACCGGCAAAGCCACGACCCTTGCTGGTGCCCGTGACATCAACACTCTCAATGCCCTCAAACACGGCAGCGGTGACTTCCGAGCCAACCTCAACATCCGCTCCTCCGCGAAACTCACGAACGAACTTTTTCGGCTCGCAATCTGGCTTCGCTGCAGCCTCAACACCGCCAGCGGAAAGCCTCTTGGATCGCTTGCTGCTAATCGCTGCAACTTGGCCACGCTCAGAACGACTCGCCAAACGACGTGGCTTGTCTTCATAGCCCAACTGAACCGCTTCATAACCGTCGCGTTCAACAGTCTTTACTTGCAGAACATGGCAAGGACCTACTTCCAGGACCGTAACCGGCACGGCAGTGCCGTCTTCCTGGAAAATCTGCGTCGACCCGACCTTACGACCGAGAATCCCTTTAGTCATCTCTGCTTTCCTGTTAAACGCCTGCTGACCAGGACCGACACTAGGCCGCGTTACCTCGCCAGCCTCCGTACCATAAAGCTAAACTCTGTACGCACGATCCCCCCAGACAGAAGCTGGGGTGTGAATATACTTATTCGATCAAGCCGCTAGACGCTAAGCCTTGATCTTAATGTCGACACCGGCTGGCAAGCTGAGCTTGTTCAGTGCCTCGATTGTCTTCGCAGTCGCTTGCCGAATATCAATGAGACGCTTGTGTGTTCGAATCTCGAACTGCTGCCGCGCCTTCTTATCGACGTGCGGTCCAGAAAGAACGGTGTAACGCTCGATCCTGGTTGGCAAGGGAATAGGGCCATGAACCTCAGAGTGAGTCCGTTTGGCAGTGTCAACGATATCCTGGGCACTCTGATCGAGTACTGAATGATCGTAGGCCTCAAGCCGAATGCGAATAACATCGTGTGGACTTGCCGGCACTGCTCAACCCTCTACGTACTTCACCAAAACTGCTGTCAATCTTCCACCTGCGTGCGCACCCATCACGGGTCCCTCGCAGGGAAGCACGAGAGTCTACGAGTGCCCCTCAAAAGCGTCAACGGCAAATGCCATTAGAGTTCTCAAAATCTCGCGGTGCACCAGTCGCGGATCCGTGCACCCGCCGCGATTCGAGCTGCGTAGCCACCGCAAGAACTGTCCGAGAGCTGCCGAATCGCCGCGAAACTGTTAATCTGGGCAATATCGGTTGATTGTCTCAATCGTGCACATGGCTCTCATCAATTCTGCAGGCAGTGCCGATGATGATACGCGTAGGGGGCTGCGCAAACCCTCTCGGTCGTGCATCTGAAGCCTGAGAAATTCAATGAGCCAAGTCATCGATGCTGAAAAGGTCCGCGGATATGCCGCTCACACGCTAGCCAGCTTCGGGGCAAAGGGCATCGAGCAGATGCACGAGTCGATCCTCATACGCAGTGGCCTATTCTGTGGCCGCAAGTATCAATGTGATGGCTACCACGGTGTGTGGTTCATCGAAGAGAATGAAATCAAGTTCTTCGCGCCCTGCGGAGACCTGCTGGTTTGCGAAGACATCACCGAAGCCATCAGCCGATTCGACTCTCCGCCAACCCGCCGCGCTGCATAGCCTCCGCCGTGCTCCATAGACTCTGTGGCCAACTCGCCGCGTGCTGAGCTTGCTTTCACTTTTTCGCTCCAGCTTCTAAGTTTCCACTGCCACTTACCGCTATCCCGCAGGTTGACACGGTATAGCGTAGGCGTACCCCATAGACTGACGGGGAGTTGACCTGGTGAGGGCGATGTCACAAACTGGCGCCTTTCCCGCAAGCGTGTGGAATGCTCGCTTATGCTGCTCGACATCGGCAAGTACGTCATCTCTGGGCTGATCGACAACACGCGTCGCAATAGCGTGTTTGGATGGCTCTATTTCGGAGATGAGGTTGGTTTACGCGTGGAGCTGACCGGCAATGCGGCAGGAGTGCTGGCCGGCAGGGCGGTGCAGCTTGGCGATCCAAATGATCCACCGTCTCCCAGCAACCAACTGC
>DNPC01000890.1 GCA_003501565.1 Planctomycetaceae bacterium
CTATGCGAAAATCTTGCATTGAACATCAGCCGCGGGGCGTTAGCCCCGGTTGTTGGGGTGGGAACCGCGGCTAACTCCGATCGGCTAATGGGTTTTCGGATAGCTTCTAAGTCAGTCAATCATTAAGCCAGTCAATCATTAGGCCAGCTTGTGCACAGGGCCAACCCGAGCATTGAGCCTGGTAGCTGGCTGATTTACAATCGAGGAATGAAAACTGAACGACTGATATTGGCGGTTGCAGTCGCGCTGGTCGGGTGCGGGAGCAAGGAGTCTCCAGGCGTGGCAACGCGTGGTGATTCCTCTGGTAGCATCTCTGCGGAAGCGAAAGACAGCGATCCCGGCACTTCTGATGCAGGAACGCTGCAAAGGGAGGATAATTCGGATGTGGCATTTAAGGGCGGGCAAGAACCTCCTGTTGCCGCACAGCCGACCTCTCAATCTCAACCCGTCACGTCGGGTGCGCCGGCAAACGCAGGGACCATTCCGCTAGCACCCCAGGTATTACTGCAGGTTGACAACTCATGGCCTCGGCCGCCCGTAGATTCGGGGCAGCTGCGCCAGTCAGCTGAGCAATTGGCGGACGAACTTGTCCGTCGTTTCCCCGACAACGCAGACGCTTGGGAAGTTAAAGCGAGGATTGATGTCCTGCTTGGACAAACCGATGCGGCGGAGGCTGCCTGGCGTCGCGCCTTGAAGATCGATGCGAACTACCCATACGCGCTGCATGGTATGGGGAAGGCAGAGTTGTTGCACAGCAACTATGAATCAGCGATCGACTATCTTGTCCGCGCTCGCGACGCCCAGCCAGATGTCGCGGAAGTCGTCCACGATTTATCGAAAGCCTACACAAAATCAGGCCAAGTGGAAAAAGCTGCTGAAGTGCTTAAGGCATTCACCGAACAAAATGCTGATGCGACCGAAGCCTTCGTGTTGTTGGGGGCTGCCTATCAGTCTCTCAAGCAGTTTGGGCCAGCGAAGGAAGCCTACGAACGGGCATTGGATTTGTATCCAGATTTGCCACGAGCACAACAGGGGCTCGGGACCGTGCTGGTGCGACTCGGTGATCGAGAACGTGCACGGGAATTGCTCGCCGCCCAGCGGGCGGCGCGGAGCACGGAATCTACCAATCGATCGGCCGAAGAACTGTTTCAGGATTCATGTCGCGATACATCTGTCAGGTATGCATTTGCGGCGCGGGTGCTGATCAATGCTGGGGCTGTTCCGCTCGCGATCAAGACGCTGAAGTTTGCGGTTGTACTAGACGATGAAAATCAAGACGCTTGGAAGCTCTTGCTAGACATTTTGGCAGCCAATCGGATGTGGAGTGAAGCGGTCCAAGCTGCAACCAGACTGGTGGAATCTGACTCGGGGAATTCAAGCTATTGGTTCACTCTTGGGAACTACCAGGTTCAAGGAATGCAGATCGGTGATGCAAGGAAGTCCTTTCGAAAAGTGATTGAGTTGTCGCCAAAGGATGCGGCCGGCTACCAGGCTCTCGTTCAAATGAACGTGCAAACTCGTCATGATCCAGCGGCTACGATTGCTTTCGCGAGAGAACTGATTGAGGTGCGTGGTGCTGCTGCCGACTATGAACTATTGGGACAGGCCTATGCTGTCGCAGCCAAGTACGAGAAAGCAAAAAGCGCATTGCAGCGTGCGATAGAACTGGAGCCAACCAACGAGCGCTACCAGCAGGCAATGCGGCAGCTGCAAGAGTTCCTGTCGTCTCGCTAACCTGTAGTCTCATTGAACCTGACGTACCGATGCACCCGCGTCCCGGTGAAGCCGTGCCCGCGCTCTCAGAGCGGGCTTCTTCGCTGCCAAAGTGTTGTGGTTTTCGCGCAAACCGGCTTCGCAGTCGATAAGTCAAATGAAGAGTGGGCCGCTGGCTATTGGTTGTAGGCTGTATCAAAACTCACACTTAATTATCCGCATATGTTGACCGCTATTGGGAGCGATGGCATTTTCGATCGTTCTGGGAAGCAAATTGGCTTGATCGTCCGATTGCTGATTCTCTGCTGTCTGCCTGCGCACTGTTCGGGCCAGGAATCACCGGCAATTCAGTTTGTTGATCGCACTGCTGAATCAGGAATAACTTTTGAGCACTTTAGCGGTCGGACCGGCAAACACTTTATCCTGGAAACCGTCACTGCTGGTGTCGTAACGTTCGATTATGATAACGACGGCTGGACGGATATCTACCTACTCAACGGTGCTCCGCTGCGAGGGGGTGTTCAAGAGCCTCCGCCTAAAAACCGGTTGTACAAAAACCTGGGTGGCTTCCGATTCCAAGATGTGACTGACGCAGCCGGATGTGGCGATGCGGGATTCGCTCTTGGAGGGCTGGCCGCAGATGTCGACAACGACGGTGATCAAGATCTTTACTTAGCCAACTTCGGCGGTTACGTTTTGCTGGAAAACGACGGCTGCGGCTGTTTCCACAGGCGGAATTCTTCAAATCAACCGAGGAAGCGGATTGGCGCGGGGGTGGCGGCACTGGATGTCGAAAACGATGGAGATCTCGACCTCTTTACAGCAAATTACGTCAACTTTAGCTTTGACCGCGACGTAAGCCGCACTATTTTCGGCGTTCCAGCAGCTCCCGGACCCAAGGATTATCCACCGGATCAAGACTTCCTGTTCACAAATGATGGAAGTGGTGGATGGGCGGATGCTTCAGCATCCAGCGGGATTGCGTCGGTACCAGGCCCCGGGATGGGAGTGGTTGCATTTGATGCGACGGGCGATGGCCGAGTCGACATCTTTGTGTGCAACGATTCGGCTCCAAATGCATTTTGGGAGAACCTGGGCAGCGGAAAATTTGAAGAGAACGCTCTGTTAGTCGGCACAGCCTACGATGTCTCAGGAGCTCAGCAGGCGACGATGGGTGTCGACATCGCCGATTGGAACCATGACGGCCAGATCGATGTCGTTACCACAAACTTCATTGATGAAATCCCGACGCTATACGAGAACTCTGGGCAAGGATACTTTGATGATGTTGGTCCTACCGTAGGACTGGGAGCGGCAGACCGAAGTGTGACGTGGGGCTTGGGGTTCGGGGACTTCGATAATGATAGTTGGCCAGATCTCTTTATTGCATCTGGGCATCTGATCTCTGGCGTGACTGCCCTCAACACCAGCGAGACGTTTGAGGCCCCGAACTTAGTGCTCAGGAATGAACAAGGTCGTCGTTTCGAAGCAATACCGGCGGCCGGTGGACCACTTGCTAAAGCACAGGTGAGCCGCGGCGTTGCACTGGAGGATTTCAATCGTGATGGGCTACTGGACGCTTTAGTTCTGAATCTGAACGATAGCATTCAGTTGCTAGAGAACACAACGGAATCACCCTGGGCGCAGATGAGTGTGCGATTGATCGGAACGCACGCAACCCGCGATGCGGTCGGTGCGCGAGTATTGGTCAAGCTCGAAGATGGCACCGAATTGCACAGTGTTGTCGTGCGAGGCCGCGGTTATCAAGGTAGCTTTGGTGATACGCTACACTTCGGAACGGCAGGAAAATCTGTCTCACGAGTAACCGTGGTGTGGCCCAGTGGGCAAGATCAACACATCGATTTGGACGGTCGCCCTGATCGTTGCCTAACGGTCATTGAACCGCACGACGGGCAGCGCTAGGTCGGTCAATCTGATGACGCAACTGGATTGCCCGCAGCTCTCTTTGCTGGCCTACGGGGACGCTTTTTGTGCAGGTGCCTTTCGCACTCGCTTAAACTCAGAAAGCCAGGGCGTACCTTCGCCCGATTCTTCGTAGCGCATCGAGTTTCGCTTGACTTCAAAAGTCGCCTGATTTTCAGACGCCGTACCAATCCAGGTGTGGTCTTGCAATTTGGTCCAGCTGCCCACCCAGGAGAATCCTTCAGAGGTGAATCCACGAACAAGGACTTTCTTCTGATCTCCGTCCCAGCCAGACAGAATTACGTAGTGCTCTTTCTTTCCACCACCGCGATCAAAATAGCCTTCTTGAATAATCGCTGTTCCATTATTCGTGCGCCGTATTGTCTCTCGGCCAGAAAATGCACGATCACCCTCTTTGCCAGTAAAGGTCCATTCACCGACCATCATCTCCATGTGGGCCTTAACGGGTCCCGGGACCGGTGTTAATTCTTGCGCCGGCGCCGATCTCCACAGCAGCGATAAACAAACGATTCCAAGGCAAAAGCTACGCATAATGCATTCCTATTGTCAGCTGTGAACGGCGCAGTATATGCGGATGCCATGCCACGCCATGCATGCCGCGTTAAACATATCGACGACTGTAGGTTTGATAGTGCACGAATGCACTGCTGGCAGCTGCGAGATTCAAGTTCCAAGAAGTCGGAATTCGCGCAGCACCGTGTAAGTCACACGGGGACCTACACGCTATCGGCGGTCGGGTGGACCCACGGCGCCCGGTATTCGCGTGCGAGCATCGCATTTGCTTCATCGTCACCAATAACTTTGTGGTTTTCGGCATCCCATTGAAGCGTGCGATCGAGTTGCATCGACAGGTTTGCCAGGATGCAACTGGCCGAAGAAATATGGCCTTGTTCGATGTCGGCAACAGGCTTGCCCCGCGAATCAACAGCGGCCAGCCAATCTAGCATGTGTCCACGAATGGCAGATGCAACGTGCTGTTCGAGCCGGAGCGCTTCTTTGTCAGGGACGTCGCTAGGGTATTTGTCGAACTCGAATACGGCACTTCCAGAAAGTTTTTCTCCGCCGCCGCGTGGTAGGAACTCCCATTTGTTCACGCTCATTTTGAGCGTCCCTTTGTCGCCGTAGATGAAGGCTGCCCAGGGGTATTCAGGATCAGGTGCGTGCCCCCAGCTACGGTGCGTCCAAACGATGTCAAGGTCGTCGAACTCAAACGTGGCCGTTTGGGTGTCGGAAATATTGGCCCGGCTCTTTTTGTCCACCATGATGCCGCCGCTACTGGTGACACGCTTGGGCCAGTCCAGTTCAAGTGCCCAGCGGACCATGTCCAGCATGTGAACGCACATGTCGCCGACGATACCGTTGCCGTACTCCATGAACGCCCGCCACTTTCGCGGGTGTTGGAGGCCGCAGTAAGGCAGCATCGGCGCGGGGCCGGTCCACATTTCATAATCCAGATTCGAAGGCGGCGATTGGTTGGGTGGATTCTCGCGTGAACGCATGTGATAATAGCAGCAGACTTCAGCGAAGGCGACGTTGCCCAGCAGTCCTTCTTTGATCACTTTGTTCTTCGCATCGATCAAGTGAGGAGTGCTTCGTCGTTGCGTCCCAACTTGAACAACTTTGTCGTACTTGCGAGCTGCTGCCAGCATCGCATGGCTTTCAACCACGTCGACGCCGGTAGGTTTTTGAACATAAACGTCCGCGCCAGCCTTTACGGCTTCGATCATTGGCAACGCGTGCCAATGGTCAGGAGTCCCAATGATACAAAGGTCAATGTCCTTCTCCGCAAGCATTTTTCGATAGTCAGAGTACGTCCGCGGGCGTTTCTTGCTCGATTGCCGTGCCTCGACGAGATCAGCGGCTTCGCTAAGCATCTTGCTATCGACATCACAGAGCGAGACTACTTCAACAGGTGCAACGTTTAGCAGTTGCGTTAAATCGCATTTGCCGTACCAACCAGTGCCGATGACTCCGACACGCCGTGGTGCAGATTCGATGACGTTGGCAGCGGATTCTCGCACCGTAGCGGAAAGTGCAGTCGCAGTACCAACGGCTTGTAAGAAGTTCCGGCGTTGCATTTGTGTTCTCCCGAAGGGCCGAGCGCTGCCTCGCAAATCAGACGTGTGATCGGCCAAGCTGAATGTTGAGGTGTGCCCGAGTGAGCTGTGTCTAAGTGACGTGTGCCTGAGGAAATTGCGCCGCATTATAACCCAGCAGCGGAACGGCCGGTTATTGGGACCGCTGTGGTTCGGCGCGGAAAAGAAGGCAGCCGAGCAGATTCCAATTGCGACTCGTGCACCGGGTGGTTTAGTTGGGCAGCGGCAGCAAGAGACTCAAGATCGCGAGTTGATTTGTCACGATCAGCGAGTGTGCCAGTGGCGACGGAAGACGAGACGAGCAACCACCCTTGGGAGCTGTGACACTCTCGGATTATGCAGCCCTTGAGCTGTTCGACGCGTCGGTCTTGTCGGAACCGCCGTCGCTTCGACTGCCGAGATAGCTCTCGAGAACCGATTCGATGCGAGCATTCAAAGCGTCAAGCTCTTCCAGTACTTGATTGTGCTTCTTCTCAAGCTCTTCGATGAATGCCATTCCCTCTGTTGGTAGTTCCTCGGCACTTTCCAGAGATTCATCTTCTTCCGGTGACACATCATCATCGGCAGCTTCCGCACTTGGAGCATCTTCCTGCGGGGAGTCCGTGGTCGCATCGCCAGCGTTTTCCAATGCCCCCTGCCCTGCATCAGCAGCACTATCGAGCAAGTTGTCGGCCGGAGTGTCGATGGCCCCAGGAATTGGTAGCGTCACCGCCGGTTCGGTAGCGTTTGAATCCTCGGCGTTTTCGGTCGCATTGGAGTCTTCATTGTCCGCAGTGACGACGCTTAGTTGAGTGACATTTGCCGGTGTAGCATGCGTGCCCGGCTGATCAGTTTCGGAGCTGACGTGCGAAGGTTCCTCAGGGGATTCAGCAGTGGATTCAGCGGGGGATTCGGCAGATGCACCTTCTGTTTCTGGGGTTTCAGTAGGCACTTCCTCCGCGGTGGTCGGCTCTTCGAGAGCAGTCGGATCGGCCGTCGCTTCTTCGGTGCCCGGCACGGCCTTGTCAGCTTCGAAAGCGTTAGGTGGGCGATTCGTGATGTCTTCCGCCTCGCTAGCCTGTTCCAGCGTTTCAGTAGTTTCGGTGATTTCCGGGCTAGCGTTGGTTGCTGCTGGTGGGACTTTGGCTTCTGTTAGTTCGGCAGCTGTTTCGGCAGCTGTTTCCGCAGCTGATTTCATCGGTGTTTGGTCCGAGGATCTAACATCAAGAGGGCTCTCGATTGAACCGCGTCCGGACGGGGGCAGCACTTCTTGCGGCGTGTCCTTATCAGCCAAGTTCGCGTCCGAAAGCAAAGCCTGCGGTTCGGCAGTGCTGGGTGAGCGGGGGCCATCAAAGTTGGCACCAGCCAGCATGACACTCATTCCGCTTGCAGCCGGAGGGCCGATATCGCTGGGTTGAGGTGTGGCGGTTGCGGCCAGCCTGGAGAAAAGCGAATCTGCTTGCTTCGTATCGGCAATACTCGCTTCGGCCAAATCAGCAGCGGGCGAACTCGCATTGGCCGAGCCTTCCGCCGGCGCCTGAAGGCCGGTTGCCTCTATCTTCGCATCTCGCAGTTGCTCCAACTTCGCAGCTTGGTGGGAAGGACCCTTTTCGGCTGCTGGTCGATGGTCTTCCAGTCGCAGCAGATCGTAGTTGGGTTGTGGGAGTTCGGGTTGCGAGTTGGATGCCATGGAGGGTCGATCCCGGAGGTGCAAGCGGGCCGTCGCCAGTTCCCTGGGCAGGCCTCGGAATTGAGGGGCAAACGCCTTCGATACCAGCTTGGATCGAATCGCGGCGGGCCTTGGCACGACAGTCGCAACAGTTTTTCGCGTCAGGTAAACTGCGGTGACTTTGCGGCCTGAGGTTTTCCGGGCTGAAATCGTGGCAATTGGCGACCTGCGGGTGTCTTGGATGCTTGTGAATTGCGTTGGGGTAAACTGCCGTTTCACCCCCTAAAAGCCCCCACTTACGCCTAGACGCGATTTTCGGCTTGCATTACACTTCGGGATTCCCGGCCGGCGGTAGGCCTTGGCCACCGGTAGCTTCGCTGGTGGCCGGTGATTTCACATTCGCAATGCTAGAAAAATGAGGTTTGGAGTTACTTAATGGTCAAGTTGATGGTCCGAGACCGGGAAACGATTCAAGAAGCAGTCCGTCGCTTCCGAAAGTTGGTAGAGCGAAGCGGTATTAAGAAGGAAATGCGGCGTCGCGAGTACTACGAAAAGCCGAGTGAGATCAAGCGTCGCAGCCGATTGCGGGCTGAGCGTCGCGCACGACGTACTCGTCAGCTTTCCAACGGCTAGTGTCAGCCTAAGTAGCAGACTAGACCAAACTTCTGGCTTGCTGGGTAAAAACTGATTTACCTCAAATGATATTGCTTGCCTCAAGCAGCTCGTTCCAAACCTGCTCGGCAAAAACACACATTAGTTAATTAGTGCTTGTTCCCTCGACGGACCAAGCATCTTCGAGGGGCGATTAGCTCAGTTGGTTAGAGCACCTGCCTTACAAGCAGGGGGTCGCAAGTTCGAGTCTTGCATCGCCCACTATCCCCTAACTTCACGCCCCTTCTCTTACCCTCATTAGCCGCCAGTTCTTTTGTTTTGTTGGCTTCGGGTTGTACGCTTGCAGGCTGCTGAATGGCTTCTGGCGGACCCTGATGGACCCCTCCAGGGACCCCTGCGTTGCATCCGGTTGATGGCACCTTTGCTGCCTCGATTGTGATCTCACTTCTGCTGCGGCTGTAGTACTTCGCGGCCACAGTTGTTGAATGTCCCAGCCAGCGGCATACTTCGGTAGCAGGAAATTGATCAATCAATTCTGTCTCTCTGGAAGCACGTAGGTTGACCATCAGCTTTGGCCACGGCTCAAGACCAGCTCTGCGAATAAATCTAGCCAGTTGGGTCCCAAGGTTCGCTCCTTTAGCTATCGGGAACACGAGGCCCTCTTGTGATTCGCGGCTTTCTCCTGCCCATGCTTCCAAGTAGGGGCGAAGTTCCTGGAAGAGCGGTACGACCCGTGTCGCGTGCTCAGCCCCGTGGTGAGCTGTCTTCGGGCTGTGGAGCCGGATCGTGCCGGATTCAAAATCGACATCTTTCCAGCTAAGGCGGAGTTCTGAAGGTGCTCGGCAACCAGTTAGGCGTACAAAAGCTATAAGTGCCTTCCATTGGGCGTTGGGTGCTACGTCAATCACCTTTCTGATTGTTGTCCAAGGCACGTACGTGTCGCGGTCGTGGTTCTCAAGAATGGAGGTGGGCAATCCCGCGAAAGGATCACTGCCAATCGCCCCCCAACGAACACCGGCCTTGAAGATCTGGCTAGCGACACCAGTTCGCCTCCTGACGGTGTTTTCTGCCAGCGCGCTCCTGTCGCCGTCTCGGCGATTGCCATGCTCAGCGATGTGCTGTCGCCAATCGGCGGCATCTTTCGGCGTAATTGCCTCGATCATCTTAGTGCTACCAAAGTAGTCGATTAGTAGCTTGCAGACCTGTTCATCGCGAGTCCTAGTGGCTTCAGCCACACCGCAACGCAGTCGTCGGAATTCCTCGCATAAAGTGCCCAGGCTCATCGAGGCGTTTTCCGCCAGAAGACCTTCACTGCACAAACGTTGCTTGATGCTCGGTGCTAGACGATTCGCCCATTCGACCAATAACGCAGGCGGCGAAGCACCAACTCGCTGCAGCTCGACAAGCTCTTCAAACTTGGATTGAAACTGTTTCGCTGCCTTGGAAGTTATCTTTCCAATGCCGATAGCTTTCTTTTGGCCGTTCGCGGAAAGCCAGCGTAGCTTATAGCTGCCTTGTCTGGTCTTCGACATACTCGCCATTACGGGTACTCCTTTCGCTGTGATAGGGTAAGTTGCTCGGGTGGCAAACCGGCCATCGCCAAGATGCTGACTCTTGTGTACCGACGCAGACGACCGAGTTTCAAGCTTGGTATCGTACCGTCCTTGGTTCTTCGTTCGACCGTCGAAACGCTGCATTGCAAGAGATCGGCGACCTGTGAGGCTGTTAGTAGCTCTGCTTCTGGGAGCGGGTCCGAATTCATCGTAGTGTAAGTCCTTTGTGGGTATGAGCTTGCCGCGCCGGGCACCCTTCTCTTCTGCCAGAATGCCAGAAATTGAAGTTGAATGGGCGCATCGTCAATAGAAACAAGGTCGGACGATTCTGGAACGAAAATTCGAGGCGGAACGACAGCCAGAATCAGCATTCTGGGTGTCGGAACGAGTCTGGTTTCGGAAGCCGCCTCAAAACATGTCTGTTAGCCTGGGATTATTGGGCTTCTTGCTCGGATTCTGCCTTTCTGCTCTCAGCAACAGCCTGCTCCAAGGCTTCGCGGCTGGGAAGTAGCGAATAATCTCCAGGCAACTTCTTGAGGCAGTAGAGCGTTGCCTTATTCTGTGTTGTCCCCGAATTCGAAAGGGCACCTACCTTCTGGAGGCTACTAACGGCGTTGTAGACTGAATCCTTGCGACGGTTACAATTCGGCAACGATAGGATGTCGGAGACGGTGAAAGTCTTGCCCAACTCGTACGCCGCAGCGATCAGCTTGTGGAGCTCAATAGCGGCAGGAGAGACTTGCATTTCCGCTCCTTCCTGGAGCGGTCTAGCGAATAGTTTTACCACGATCTCATAATCGTCGAGAATAGAGACTATACACCCGTCCTGAGTCGGACGTTGCTTCTGAAACAAGAGAGCGCATGCCATGATGGCTGAGAGGATCTGCCGTATCGTTCTTCTCCAATCGGGATACGCATCAGGTAGTAGCTTTGCTAACTCGGTTGCATATGGAACAATGACCTCGCGTTTTTCAAGCAATCTGTGAATTGCATGTTGACGTTCCAAGACTTGTTTGGAGTCACAACGCGGCATACCAACATTCTTTGCTATCTCTAGTAAGACTCGCCGAGTTTGTTCAGGAGAGTCGTCTGTCGGAGCGATGATGCAGCGATTCTTATCCTCTTCAAAAATCTCCTTCGCAGTTGTGGACTCGACGTAAGCAATAGGTCCACGGGTGACATGGTTCTTAGTCTTGTAACCCCCGCTTTCGTCTCTCTCTGCCACCCCTTTTCGGAGTTCCTTTTCTGAGAGCATCTCGCGTAGGGAGCGAGTAGCATTGCGAGATGCGTCATCATTGCCGAAGCTGCGTTCACCGGCCAGGACGAGTTTGTGCATCAAAGTGTCCTCGCCCACATAATGTAGCGCTTGCGGTGTAAGTGAGGTAAAGTGCTCTTTGCTTTCTGGTGGGAACATTTTTCCAACGCAACTAATAGTAAAGCTTTTGCCGCTCGACGAACTCCCTCTGACGATGACCG
>DNPC01000888.1 GCA_003501565.1 Planctomycetaceae bacterium
CCAGCCAAACCGGCGAAAAAAGCAAAGCCGAGCAACAGGATCGTGCCTGACGCCGCGGCGCCAGCTTTAACATCCGCCGCGAACGACGCAGGTGTTCAAGCCAACAACGCGACGGGAAGCGGGACATCAGGTGAAGAACTAGGCGAAGAAGCCTACGAAGAAGAAGCTTACGACGAAGAAGCCTACGGCGAGGCCGAGGACGCAGAGGCTTATGGCGAAGAATCCAATGACGAAGTGGCTTACGACGAAGAAGCCTATGAAGATGGCGAGGTCGAATATGAAGACGCAGACTAAGTTTTTCTGGGTCTTACAAATCCGAGGTCACGCCGGGCAGTGCCGCTTTCGTTGATAGATCTCGGCAGTTTTGGCAGACGTGCTACGCGTCATGTCACTGCCTGGGGCACTGTCCGTGGGACCGTAGGTGTCACTGTCAGTGACTCCGTCGGTGACATCGTCCCTAGGACCGTATTTGCCGAAACTTGAGTACAATCAATATTATCCCGGGCTGTAAAGCCCAGCATTATTCGTAGAGTTATTTAAATACCCCCCGTCACCACTTAGTTCGACCCATCCGAGACCGGCGCAGCGTTGCATTTGGTGTCCCGGAAACCCTCGGCGATGTGTGGTGGCCACATTTATTCCTTTTTTCCGAAACCTATTCCCATGGCACTCCTTATTCTGAGGGTGTTCTTCATTTGCGTAACGGCCGGGATAGCCACGCTCTTGTTGAACATCGATATCTCCGGCCCTCCCTATATCCCATTCTTGGTGATTTTTGGCTCTGTCCTTTTATCGCTCGGCGTTATTGCGGTGGACGTATTTACGCCGCGCAAGCAGATTGAAGTCATCTCGGCGGTTTACTTCGGACTGTTGGTTGGCGTTCTGTTGACCTATGTCATGTACCTGGCGCTCGCACCCCTGATTTCGATCGAGAGTCCCTACACGCCGCCTGGAATTCTGTTTCTGGGTGCGATTCTGTGCTACGCGTGTACGAGTTTGCTGCTGCAAACGAAAGACGATTTCCGTTTTGTCATTCCGTATGTCGAATTTTCGCGTGACCTTAAAGGCGTACGGCCGATCATTTTGGACACAAGCGCAATTATCGATGGCCGCCTCGCGGAACTAACCGAGACCAACATCATCGAGAGTCAGCTGGTGATGCCGGGTTTTGTGCTGGCAGAGTTGCAAGCCATCGCTGATTCAAGCGACCGTATGCGGCGCGCCAGGGGGCGTCGCGGTCTTGATATCCTGAACAAGCTGCGTGTCCAGCCACGGATTGAATTTCAGATTTATGAACGTGAGTTGCCAGAATTCGTGGGGCAACCCGTTGATATGCGGCTGGTAATCCTGGCCAAGCATATGGATGGCAAAATCATTACCGGCGACTTCAATTTGAACAAAGTCGCGAAAGTGCACAACGTTCCAGTCATCAACTTGAACGAGATTGCTGCGTCCCTCCGGCCCCAATTCTTGCCTGGCGAGACCTTTGAGGTTCGCGTCGTGAAGGCAGGTGAAGGGCCTGAGCAAGGGGTCGGCTATCTGGACGACGGCACGATGGTGGTCATCGAAGGCGGAAGACATCGAATCAATGCAACGCTGAACGTCGTTGTTACCAGTACGTTGCAAACACAGGCAGGCCGGATGCTATTTGCCAAAGTGGATGACGCGCATTCCAAATCGACCCGCGAATCGAAATCGTCCACCTAGTCGTTCCAGGCACCGCGTTTTGCCGAGTTTCTTAATCGGCGTTTGTTCGGCGGGCTATTCAGCCTGCCGCGGTGGTCGGCTATTCGAATTGTTCGGTCAGCCAATCACGCCAACTGTTGAGATCTGACGCTAGCATCATGGCGTCGGAAGTTTCAGGCAGGTGAGAACGCCGGTTGCCAGCGGGCCAAACGAGGCTCGATTGAAGCAGCCCGCTCTCATCGACGTTCAACTCAAGTGCGATTTCTTCGTCTGCATTTCGCTGTGGAAAGAGATCCGCCGGTTTAGCACTGCCCAGGCGTAGCCAATTGTTGCCGCCTTTAGAGGTTCCTTCGATGATTTGCACCGGCCGTGCCTTGGCAGCCCCAGCGGTAACGACCGTCGTCGAGTTTGCCGCGGGCAGGTTGGTTCCTGCCGGGATCAGCAATTCTGGTTTTGCAGCCCCGTCGCGATTGGCCAGCTTGGCGATGTCATAGGCAGTGCAGCCAATGCCACGCAAGGCCTGACCGCTGGCCGATAGCTGCGTTAGGTAGTTGGCTTGGATCGCAGCCCCACGCGCCAAATCCGCTTTTTCCATCGAGTGTACCGGTACGTGCTTGCAAATCGTTTTTTGCACCACGGACTGGAACGCCCGAGTCTGCAACAGCGATCCACAAAGCAAAACTTGGTCGATATCGCTCATCGCAACCCCGGCGATCTCGGCACTGCGCAGTATCGAATGCTTGAGCGCATCGATGATTTGAGGGGCAATTTTTGCAAGACCCTCTTGCGAAATCACTTGCTCCACTCGCTTTCCACGCCAATCGAAACGCAATTCGATCTTGGGAGTCCTGGTCAGACGGTCGAGTGCAACCTCGATCGTTCGCTGTAGACGCATGGCTGCAGCGGGGTCTTCACGAATTACTCCACCCGCCTTGGATCGCAATTCCCCAGCAAAGAACTCTGTCAGGATATGTTGGAGTCGCAGACTGCCCAGCTTCCAATTTCCGTGAACACTTACTTGCCGAGCGATATTGCCTTCCATCTTGATGACTGACGCCTCGAGCCCGGAGCCGCCCAAGTGGACAACCATGACGTTCGAATTCGTGGAGTTTGGCGATAACTTAGCGTTCAGGTCAAGCCAGCAAAGGCCTGCAGCGAGCGGCTTGTCAAGAAGTTGAACCAGCTCGATATCGGCTATTTGACACGCCATCCGAATCGCGCGGCGATGCAATTGGTCGTAACAGCCGGGTACGGTAATGATTGCATTGTTGCCTCCATCCGTCACTCCACTAGCATTCTGCATCAATTGCTTCAGTACAGCGGCCAGCATGACTTCTGGCGGCGGCTGTTTGCCGGCAAAATCGAAACTCACTTTGTTGGCACCGATCCACCGTTGGGCGCTGTGGAAAATCGCTTCAGGGTGCTCGCCGCGCAAACGGACCGCTTCGCTGCCGATGACCAGCCGATCGTTTTTGCTAAACAGCATGTTGCGTACGTGTTGCGCATTGCCATCGCCTTGAGTGATTATTTGGGGCCCTACATTCGCATCGTAGTAGGCGGAGGTGGAGACGAGCATCCCAAGATCAATTGCAACGATCCGAGACTTCTTCGCAAGCGTAGAACGACTCATCGCCACGCTGGTTGGATTGTCTCCTTCGGTCAGTCTGCCAGCTCCAATTCGAAACGGACCGAGGACGGCAGGCCGTGAGGCGAGGTTCATTTGTTCCAGTTCATCCAAAAGTGCTGCAGCGGATGAATAGCGATCATCAGCCGACTTGCTGACCAGTTTTTGAAACACGGCATCGAGCCGTAAATCGATGTCAGGACGCACTTTCGTCAGTGCGGGAGGATGCTGCCGAAGCTGTGCGGTAGCGACCTGCATCTTTTGCCCGGAAAACATCGCGCGGCCGGTCAAAAGAAAAAAGAGCGTTGCTCCGAGCGAGTAGAGGTCGCTCCTGCCATCGACCGAGTCGGCGTTCTGGATCTGTTCAGGGGACATGTATTCGGGAGTGCCCATGAACATGTTTTTTTGATTTTGATTGTTCAGGCCTTTGCTGACCATCGCTAAACCAAAGTCAAGGATCTTCAGTTTTCCTTCGCGGGTTAGCATCATGTTGCTGGGTTTGATGTCACGGTGCACAATCCCCAACTCGTGCGCATAGACCAGAGCTGACGCAGCCTGCTGTAATACGTTGACTGCTTCACTGCTCGATAGCGAGCCATGTTGGCGAATTTGCTGACTGAGCACCTGGCCGTCAACCAGCTCCATCACAAGGTAGTGCGTCGGCGTGCCCTCGGTGTTTTCTTCCGTGCCTGCGTCAAATGCCGTTACGATGTTCGGGTGCATCAGTCGCGCGACTGCTCGAATTTCAGCATAAAACTGCTCGAGGATATCACGCCGACTAGAAATTTCGTCGCTCAGCACCTTCAACGCAACTTCGCGGTTCATCGTTCGATGTTCCGCTTTGTACACTCGCCCCATCCCCCCAGCGCCGATTGGTTCCAGCAGCAGGTATTCCCCTAACAAACCAATGGGCCCGGCGGACTTGGGTTGCTCGGCATCACTCTCCAGCAGATCGAAATCCCCGTCCACCGCGTCCAGGTCTTCGCCATCCTCGGTGAGCGGTCCAAATTGGGTCGCTTCTTCACCGCTTGAGGCAAGGGCCTGCTGGGGAGGGTGTTGCTGTGGATCGTTT
>DNPC01000514.1 GCA_003501565.1 Planctomycetaceae bacterium
TCGCCTGGTCAACGGGATTTATGCCTGGACAACATTGCCCCGGGGGAGCGGCGGCACGGCAAGCCGAGCCATCCTGGAGTCGGACGGGCGGTTGAGGCTTCGAGGCAAGGTCTGGATGCACCTGATGAAAAAGCGTTGGTGGACCGACGAAACACTCACGACGGATGCTAATGGAAAGGTCAGTCTTCGGGGCTTCAAAGGCGATTACACCATCTTGGTGGGCGGCAATGCCGTTGACCTGAAGTTGGATGAAGATCAGCAGACCGAAGTCACCCATACAGCCCCTGCTGAACAATCCGCCATTGGGCTGACCGAGATCGAAGGCCGCACGTGGCTGATCACACCTGAGGGAAAACCATTCTTCGCCCACGGGATCACTCATGCAACGAACAGGAGTCTGAGTGCCGACTACGGCGCGTTCTCAAAGGCCTGCAAAGATCTCGGGTTCAATGCCTATGGGTACGGCTGCCCGGCACCGCTGAAGAGCAACATGCCCTATGTAGAAGGTCGTAACTACGTTCCCATCTCGACGTATCGCGGCAAAGGGGGCGGTTTCCGCTTCATCGACATCTTTGATCCCCGGCAGCAGCAGAGATTGACAGCTCAGGTCAAGCAGACCTGTCTCCAGAACCGCGATAACCCAAACCTGATCGGCTACTACTGGACTGATCTCGGGGCCTGGCCGCTGAAGAACTCCGTCGGAAAAAACTGGGTGGACTTCATCCGTGATCTGCCTGCCGATGCGCCCGGCCGAAAGGCCTACGCCGAGTTCTTAAAGACTTGGAAGGGCGATAATGCGCAAGCACGGGATCTCGGCTTCCTCAGGATCATTGCACGTGAGTACTTCCGCGTGATGGGGGAAGCAAACCGGAAACACGATCCGGATCATCTCATTTTCGGTGACCGCTTCGCATTCAATACGATCGTCCCTGAAGTGCTGGAGGAACTCGTGCCCTGGGTTGACGCGATCGCGATTCAGCCGAATTTCCAACCTGGATTTCCGAAGGCGAAGTATCAGGAGATTCACGAGCTCACCAATAAACCAATCCTGATATGCGACTTCGCGATTCGCTTCAAAGACGGCGACAAGAAGATCCGCGGTTGGAAGCTGCAGGAGGACGCTCGGGCAGCGGGTGTTGAATATGCAAAGTACATCCGCGCTGCACTTGAGACGCCCTACATCATCGGCGCCTTTTGGTGCAATCCAGTTGACTCGACAGGTGCCTTCAACAAAACGGGAGGACTCAAACAGGGACTTTTCGGTGATGGGCTGACACCGCGACCGGGCCTAAGCGAAGCGGTGATCGAGCTCAACCGCCACATTACCCAAGTCACCCCTGATCGTGCCGATGCGCCCGAAGTGAAATAAAGCACACCTCGAAAGACACCCATGCAACAAAAGAAAGTGATATGACGCTGTTTGAAAACACATACAGACGCACGCTTCTCAAGCACGCGATTGCGGGTCTGCTGACGCTCTGTTTTATCCAGGTGGCTGATGCAGAAGTTGTTCCTGTTCCGACGACGGTCAGGGCTGTTAAGAACGAGGGAGCGAAACCTCGAAATGTGGTTTTCATTCTCTCGGACGATCACCGCTACGATGCCATGAGTTTCATGGGACATTCGCTAGCGAAGACTCCGCACATGGACGCGATGGCGAAGAATGGCGCGCATCTGAAGAACGCCTTCGTCACGACCTCACTGTGCTCTCCTAGCCGCGCATCGATTCTGACCGGACTATACACGTTCCGCCATCGAGTGATCGACAACCAACGCGCTGTTCCTGACGGCACGCTCTTCTTCCCGCAGTACTTGCAACAAGTGGGCTACAAAACTGGTTTCGTCGGAAAATGGCACATGGGCCGTGCAAACGATGATCCGCGTCCAGGGTTTGACTACTGGTTCAGCTTCAAAGGTCAAGGGCAATACTATCCGCCAAACGACCAATACACGATCAACGACAATGGCAAGCGAGTTCCGCAGGATGGCTATATCACACCATTGTTAACCCGCAAGGCGATCGAGTTTCTTGAGCAGCAGAAAGGCGAGGACGAACCGTTCTTTCTCTACTTATCCCACAAAGCGGTGCACGATCCTTTTACTCCGGAACCCAAGTACAAAGATTCGCTCAAAGAACGGCCGTTTGAATTCCCGGCGTCGAGTGAACTGCTGAAGAACAACTCGAAGAACCGACCGCGTTGGCTGCTAGACCAGCGTAACAGTTGGCACGGCATGGACTTTGCGCTGCACACCGGCCAGAGCGTCGAAGGATTTTACAAGCGTTATTGTGAAGCTCTGAGCAGCGTTGATGACAGCATCGGTACCGTGTTGAAGCAGTTGAAGAAGATGGGCATCTACGAAGAGACGCTGGTCATCTACATGGGAGACAACGGTTTCATGTTTGGCGAGCACGGTCTGTTTGACAAACGAGTGGCGTATGAGACATCGAGTCGCGTTCCGATGCTCATGCAGTGCCCCGAAATTATCAAGGGAGGAACGGTCGTCGACGAAGTCGTCGCCAACATCGACATCGCTCCAACTGTCATGCAGGCCATGGGACTCAAGAAGCCGCCGCACATGGACGGGCAGAGCTTCCTGCCACTGGCTCAGGACGAGACGATCCCATGGCGAGATTACTTCCTTTACTGCTATTACTGGGAACAGAACTACCCGCAAACGCCGACGCATTTCTGCCTGCGAGGGGCGCAATACAAGTACACGACGTACTACGGGCTCTGGGATACGGATGAGTTGTTCGACATTCAGGCTGATCCGAAAGAGCAAAAGAACCTTATCCATGATCCGGCATTTGCAAGAACGAAGCAGCAAATGCAAAGCCGACTTTACGAAATGATGGAAGAGCTGGGTGGGATGGAAATACCGATGAATCCGCCACGAGGACGCCAACAGAACAAACGTCTTCGTAATCGTGATGGAGTGAAGGCGGCAGACTTCCCCGAAGCGTTCATCGTTGATGAGCCACTTCGGCAAATCAAATAACACAATCAAGGATGGGCAGGAGTGCCCGTCCAACGATTCACTCTCGCACCATATAGCGCCATTAACATGAAGCATTCAATAACTCTAGCAGCCGTCGTGCTATTGAGCCTCGTGCCCGGTCTGACCTATTCACAGGACGACGCTCCCTGGGCTTCGACAGAAAAGACGACGTTTACGCCGAAGATTCATCACCCGAATATCAAGGGCGTCACGCTGTTCGCTCAGAACCCCGACATCGTCACGCCGATCGGAATCGCGGTCGCGCCCGATGGCCGAGTGTTTGTGCAGGAGAATCACACTCACAAACGCAACTCAGACTATGAGGGGCCGAAGACCGATCGGATTCTTGTTTTTGAAGACACGGACAATGATGGCATCGCTGATGAGCGGTCCGTTTTCTACGAGGGTCACACCTTCAGCACGGATCTGTTGTTTGGCCCCGACGGGCATCTCTATGTGAGCACTCGCTGGTTCATTGGTCGTTTTCCAAACGCCTCCCGGAAGACAAAAGCGGAGGGCGAGCCTGAGAAACTGGTCACTTGCGAAACCGACGGCAACTATCCTCACAACGGTGTCGGCGGTCTTGCGATTGATCCTGGAAACCCAGAGTGGCTCGCGTTTGGTTTTGGCGAGAACCTGGGCGCGGATTATACCTTCGTCGGATCGGACGGCGTGAAGCTTTCCGGTGGGGCCGAAGGTGGCACAACCTATCGTTGCCGTTCCGATGGCAGCAAGCTCACTCGCCAATCAACCGGGCACTGGAACGCCTTCGGCATGGCATACGACCTGGACGGGAACCTCTTTTCCACGGACAACGATCCGAACGCCACGCCGCCGAATCGATTGCTGCACATCATTCCCGGTGCCGACTTTGGTTTCGAATACCGCTACGGGCGTTCCGGACGCCATCCGCTGATTTGCTGGAATGGCGAGAACCCCGGAACGCTCGGAATGATCGGAGCTCTCGGCGAAGCGGCCTCCGGCCTCGTCTCGCACGGTCCCGGTCAACTTCTGAGTGCATCGTGGACCGACAATCGCGTCGATCTTCACACGCTCAATCCGAATGGAGCTTCCTTTGCGGCGACGCGTGAACCGTTTCTGAGTGGTCCCGACGATTTTCGACCAGTTCATTTTGCCTATTCACCTGATGGCAGCTATCTGTACTTCACGGACTGGGTAAAGCTTTCGTATCCGGTTCACGGAAATGGTCGTATCTGGCGCGTGGAATTTAAAGAACCTGTACAGCTTCATCCCTTGCCGCGCGAGGCGAAGAGCGGGGAGCTTTCGCCCGGCGACGCCATCGCACTACTGGGAAGCCCGGATCCCTACGTCCGCACTCAGGCCATTCACGTTCTGACTGAGCAACCCGACGCACTGGCTGATCACGAGTGGCAAGCCGGTGCCAGTCCGATGGCTCGCGCTCATCATGCGGTCGCCTTGAAGAAAGCCAACCCTCGGGGAAATTCATCCATCATTCCGCAGCTCCTGGCGGATTCTGACGCAGCCGTGCGTTACGTCGGCATCAAGTGGATCGCAGACGAAAAACGTGGCGAATACCAGCCATCCCTGAAAACTGTTCTGGATCGAAGCGACCTTAGCCGGCGCGACCTTCTCGCGGTCGTCGCAGCGCTTGCGAGAATCGGTGGTGAGTCGAAAAAAGAGTTCACACCGGATGATACGTTGTTCGAACTGGCGTTCGATGTGGACAAGCCTCCCTCCTTGAGAGCGATTGCGCTGGCAAATGTGGGTGTTGCTCACCCGCGACTCACCGTCCCTAAACTGGCATCGCTTTCACAATCCAGGCACCCAAACATTCAACGCGAGGCTATTCATTCATTGGTGATCCATCCCGATTCAGAGCGGTCTGTCGTACTTGCTAAGATTGCCGCAGACTCGCAGATCGACGCGAACCTGCGAGCTGACGCAATCGCCGGGCTGTCTGCTGGAGGGACCAACCACTCAGAATTGTTGCGGAAGCTGGCAACAGACTCCGATCAGGTCATTGCTGACGAAGCTCAGCGATCGCTGGTAGCCGCAAATCTCAGTGAACGTTCTGTCGCTGCCAAGCCGCCCATCGATCGTGTGGACGAATGGATTGAACTACTGAAGCGAGAAGCCACAGCCAAGCCCGACGCAGCTGTCGGCCGTCGACTCTTCTTCCACCCCGTGCTTGCGAGCTGTTACAAGTGTCACGCAATGCAGGGCCGTGGCAGTTCTGTGGGGCCCGACCTGACCGGCATTTACAAACAAACAGGCATCACCGAAGACTGGCTGCTGAAGCACATCGTCAATCCAAACGCCGAGATGGCGCCGTACTACCGCCCACAGCAACTGGTCACAGTTGCAGGAAAGGTGCTGACCGGTCTCGTTGTTGGCATAGAAGGAAAAGTGCAAACGTACGTCGCTGCGGACGGAACGACGTTCAGCGTTGACAAAAATGATGTTGAAGAGCGGTATGAGGTGAAAACCTCGATCATGCCCACCGGCCTGATGGATCCACTGGCCGCAAACGAGATTCGCCACCTGCTGGCGTTCCTGCTGAGCAGCGAACGGCGATTTCCGAAAGCCGCTGCAAACAGCTCGCGGCCCGTTCCTGCCAAAGTGCAGAAGCCGCAACGCATCCAGGTCATCGCTGATTTCGAAAGCGAAGACTTCCTCGAAGGTAAGAAGACATCGCACAAGGCGTCCGTGACCTTGGTCGACGATGTGCCCGAAGGAGTTGGCAAGTTTGCGGCCAAGACAGTTGTCGATCCTGATGCCGGGACGAGGAACTTCGTCGGCACCGGATTTAAGATTCCAGTGACCGATTTCTCTCGGTTCGGGGAGATCCGGTTCTGGATTAAGGCCGACTTTGAAAGCGGGTTCAATTTCCAGTGCAGCAGCGGCGCTGGAAAGACAAGCGTTTTCCCCTTCACAACGGTTGGCTCTGTTGGAAAGTGGAAGCTGATTTCAGCACCGGTTGCTGAATTCGGTAAGCCGCCGTGGGCGCAGGACAAAGCCGATTTGAAGGCAGTCCATTTCTTTCAGATTACGGCATTCGGAAGTGGGCCTTATGACGGCAAGACGATGCTTCTGGATCATCTCGTAGCAGGGCCGTTGCCTCGCAGAACGGGCACTCCCGCCAGTCGCAAAATGG
>DNPC01000261.1:0-18381 GCA_003501565.1 Planctomycetaceae bacterium
CTCGCCATCGAGAATCTCAACTCGGCACGTCGTACAGCGGGCATTGCCTCCGCAGGCGTGCAGCTGGTCGGTGCCTGCGTCTTCGGTTAGGGCAAGAACCAAACGCTTGCCTTCTTCGATCTCATACTCACCCTGTCCTTCGACGGTTAAACGTGGCACGGGTGCCTCCTAGGTTATGTGGGGGGTGCTTCGGGTTGGGCCGACTACTCACGACTAGGGTAAATCGACATGGCAGGACTCGGAAGTGGGGCGCGTTCCGCCTTCGCTGGACTCGCCAGTATGCTTGGTCCGCGAGAGTTGCAATTTGAGGTAGCCCGAGTTTATCGAGGAGACTTACCCGGTTTCACTTGCGGAGTCGCAATAACGTGGAGCGGCGTCTCGCTCGATTCAGGGTTGGGCCCAAGTTCGCTGGTCAACAAAAGCGAGCTCGCATCGGGCAAAAAACAGATCGCCTCTCCCTGCCGACGCTTGGGTAGGGGAAAAATGCGAATTGCGGTGGTTTCCCAAGTGTCCTGCTTGCGCGGGACTAGCGCGCCGGGGCCGTAGCCGCAAAGAACCAACATCTTCCCGTCTGGGCTGATGTCGGCACCAGTGGCCAGAGGGAACGCGACTGTTTCTGTGGCACTAGCGCGGGTCGTGATGCGTGTCGGATTGCTTACTGGCTGGCTTTTGCCGGGTTCCTTGGCCGAAGGTTGAAAGATTGCGAGTTTGCCGATTGGAATTTCGAACAGGCGACAGCCTACAAACTCTTTACTCCCGATGACAAAACTCATTTTGATCGGATCAAAACACAGGCTTTCTGCATCGAGCGGACCGCCGGGATAAGTAAATTCGATTGTTGCTGCCGGCGAAGCCTTTAATTCCCGCGGGGAAGCGGTTGCCTCTTTTGCCGGATTCGACGCGGGGCATTCTATAATATGAATGTAGACCGTTTTCCGGCTGCGGCCGTTATCCCCGATATCACCCACGGCGATCCACGTTCGGCCAGCGTGACGGACGAGGCAGATATCCTCCCAATCAATAGCAGTGGTCGAAGTCAGACGCAGGGTATCGCGATGCTGGCCTTGTTGGTCGAAACCGTACAAGACGGCCTCGTCCCCTGAGTCATTATGGGTCCAGATGTGGCCCTTGTCGTCGATGCATACCCCGGAGCTTTCCGTAAGTTGTGGAAGTCCGCGAAGCCTTAGTTCCTTAGGGGGGGCTGCGGCTGTTGGGAGCGGTTGCAAGCAAGCAAAAAATAGAGTTATTACCCCCATGCGGGTGGTTCTTGGGACAATATTCTTCACAAAAAGCTCATTGTAGGGGAATTATCGGGACTTAATCATTGTCGAATTCTTGCCACAAAACTAATATTTGAGGAGAACCTAGGCACTGAGTGAGAGTTTAGTACCTAGCACTCGTCCTGGCTTCTCAGCCGACTAAGACTAACACAATCATCATCTCGGTGATTGCAGGTTTTCATGTTTTCTTTCTTGGAGGTGACCGTATGCGTCGATCTTTTCGTAGGGAAGGTTTCACACTTGTGGAACTTCTCGTAGTTATTGCCATCATTGGCATTCTTGTTGGGCTTTTGCTGCCCGCCGTACAGGCTGCTCGTGAAGCGGCACGGCGTATGCAATGCTCGAACAACCTGAAGCAGCTTGGCCTTGCTGCTCACAACTATGAAAGCGCTTATAAGAAGTTCCCTTATCGCCAGGGCGGTACTTTCCGTCAGAACGGTGCTCGTTCAGGTAATGCGGGACGTAAGAGTGGTTTCATTTCTGTACTGCCATTCATCGAAGGCGGCAACCAATTCAATCTGATTGAAGCTGGTCTCGGCGCTCCTGGTGACTGGGGTGGAACGGATCCTGTAACTGGCTGGCGTCATGCACCTCCAGGTGGTCCAGAAGGTTGGTCCGGATGGGGTCCTTGGAACGTATCTCCTGGCTTCATGAAGTGCCCTTCTGACCCAGGTGCCCTCGATGACCGTAACTCGAACACATACAGCATGTGCTTGGGTGGTAACGGAACTTCGATCGGTTGGGCTCTGTGGGGTGGCAACTCTGCCAACCAGAACGGTAACGTCAGCGGTATCTTCGGTCATGGTCACAACGGTCGTCGCCACGCGTCGCACGGTTCGATCTCCGACGGTACTAGCAACACGATCATGTACTCAGAGCGTTTGGTTAACACCGCGCCTTATAACAACAGCCAGGGTAACCCAGCTGTCGGCATGAACGAGCAAGTTAATTTCTTGCAAACTGTTGCTATGCTTCCAGGCGTTCAGAACAACCCATTGCTTTGTCGCAGTGTTGCTGTTGGTCAGTTCTTGGTTCCAGGAACTCGTCACCAAGGTAACAGTGGTGGATTCTGGGTCGATGGTCACCCATCGTACGTAGCGTTCAACTGTGTTCTGCCACCTAACTCGCCTTCGTGTACTGACACGATTTCGTGGGGTGACGGTAACCCATTGGTTATTCCGCCAACCAGTAATCACACTGGTGGTGTAAACGCTGCTATGGCTGACGGCTCGGTTCAGTTCATTAGCCAGAGCATCGACACTGGTAACCTGACGGTTCCTGCGGTCCAAGCGACTGGCGCAAGCCCTTACGGCGTTTGGGGTGCACTCGGAACCATGAATGGTGGCGAAGTTGCTGAGCTGCCATTCTAGGCTGTGAATTAAGAGAACTTGCGGTTTCCTCCGCATGCTGAAACGAAAGAGCGAGGCTTCGGCCTCGCTCTTTTTGTTGACACCAGGACGAAGTGAATTCGCCCCTGTTCAGGGCTAGTTGCGGGAATAAGGTCCACTGATGTGCGGTCTTACTGTAGTTAGCACTTTGCTCTTATAGAATTCCTCCCTTTCAAATAGGAACGAGTCATGAAACAACTATCATTGCTTTCGCTCGCTGTCGCGTTGTGCGTTGGCTGCGGCGGAGAATCCAACCCACCAACCAGTCCCGTAACTGGTGTCGTAAAGCTAGATGGCAAGGCCATCGAGGGCGCTCAAATTGCCTTTATTGCGGATCCTTCCAATCCAGACAATCGTGCGGCTGCTGGCGTTACCGATGCAGAAGGACGCTACTCGTTGACTTCCTTCGTTTCCGGTGACGGAGCGATGGCTGGGAAGTACAACATCACCGTTACCAAGTACGATACTCCCGACGGTGGTGCCAATCCTTACGGTGACGGTGCAGGTCAGACCATCGACGAAAACCTAAGTGAAGAAGAGCAAGAAGCCGCCCGTGACGCTGCCTACGCGGCCGGTGCAGATGACATGGCCAAGAGCATGAAAGCTGGCGCGCGACAGACTCCAAAGAACGCGCTTCCTGAGAAGTACGCTGCCATAACGACTTCGGGCCTTACTTTCACTGTCAAAGACGGTGAAGACAACGAGTTCAACATCGAATTGCAAAAGAAGTAGTAGCTGATACAGCTACCTCTACTGGATTTTATAGACTCGTCTTAGTCAGCCGATGGCTCGACTAGGGCGAGTTTTTTCTTGCCCTGAACGCTGAGCGATTGTTTCGTTCCAGCTGGCCAAACGACTTCTATTTCGCACGCTCCAGCCCCTGGCTCTAACGCAAATACGAGCTGCCTGGAGCTCGTCGAAGCGTAGCTGCCGCCTCCGACGATGAACTGAGACGTTTGTCTTCCATTTTGCGTTATCGATACAGTGCTCCCAACAGCATCGCGGTTGCTTTTGGTTCCGACTAGTTTGACCGTAATGGCTTCCCTGGGAGCAGAACTGGCGTTCTTTAGAATTGCAGCTGGAGCATTTTGGTTTGCAATCACGAAGTCGCTTCGATGATCGCGATCGATGTCGAGTGTGACTACGCCTCGCCCCATTCTTTTTTCTGCAAAGTACTGGCTGGTATCGCGAGAGATTTCCCGCCAGCGCTGGTTGGAGAGCCCCGTGAACAGCTGGGCTGGCATTTCCGGCGGCAAGGCGCTCCGGCCATTGTTGACATGCCCATTGGCAACGAAGATCTCCGGAAGCCAGTCACCATTTAAGTCAACGATGATAGCCCCAAATCCCAGCATGGGTACCGTTGGACGGTAAAGGCCAGCCATCGAGGTTTGGTCGACAAAGCCTTGGTTACCCAGGTTAACGTACAGGGTATTGGCTTCTTCTTCGTAGTTGGTGCAATAGATGTCGGGTAGGCCGTCAGCGTTGGCGTCGGCTACAGCGAGCCCCATACTGCCCTGTGGCGTCCCACGCCGGTCCACTGCACAGCCCAGAAGACCAGCCGTTTCGACGAATCCGCCCTGCTCTTCTTGAACAAAGAGAAAGTTCTCGGTGGTATCGTTGGCAACGTAGATGTCGGGGCGCCCATCACCTGAGAAGTCGGTTATCGCAACTCCCAGGGCGCGGTTTTCCGGTCCAACTAGGCCAAGCCGTACCGAAGATTCAATAAACCCAGTGCCGGTGTTGATGAAACACGTATCGGGAACCGCCGGCAGCTCAGCCGGGTTGCAGATCGTGTCCGTTCCCGTGTTGTCCTTGCAAACTTTCGGATTGAATCTGTCATAGTCGCAGTAATTGCCGACGTATAGATCGAGCAGTCCGTCCTGGTTTAGATCTGCCCAGGCGGCAGAAACACTCCACCGGTCATCTTGTATCGAGAGCAGATCTGCAACCTCGACAAACGTACCGTCTCCCAGATTCCACCAAAGCGTGTTTGCACCATCGTTCGTTACATAAATGTCTTCGAAACCGTCTCCGTCGAAGTCGCCGACTGCGACACCCTGGCTGTAAGCCGGGTCGTGAATGCGCGCCATCGCAGTGATATCAACCAGCTGCTTGCCGCCTTGGTTAATCCACAGGGCATCGACGGGAGCGTCCCTTAGATCCATTGACTGTGGATCGCCACCTTGGTTGAAGAACAAGTCTTCCCAGCCATCGTTGTTGAAGTCCAAGCAGCCGATGCCACCGCCAATGGTCTCGACAAGAAGCGCTTGTCCCTTTTGTCCATTGATGTAAATTTGCTGCAATCCCATCGCAGCGCCAACTTCTTCAAGCAAGATGCTGTTCTCGGGCGTGTGCGTTTGTTCGTTCTCCGTGGGAGTCGAAATCTCAAACGCTTGTTCGGTGTCACGTGTTAAAGCTGCAGATTGCTCGTTTGGCGGTGTCGCACTTTTGTTGCATCCCAACATCGCAGCGGTCAGCACAAATGCTGCAGCTTTTCGCCGCGATAGTATTCGCAGCCACCGTTTCAACCTTGCATGCTCTATGCGACGGAGCGTACGTGGAAACCACCGTTGTCTAGAGGAGCTTTCGTAGCCGTTTCGCATGTTTTGTCTCACCGGCTTGCTCGAAGAAGTTCGCAAGATCATTGTACAAAGATGGTGGCTTCAGCATATCGACTCGAGGGCTGGTCCGCATTCCAGTCGCTATCTTCCGGCCTAGTTCACCGATAGCCTGGTGTTTGGCAGGATCGGTTTTGCTTCCCGATTGCCGCAGAAATTGAGAGTATTCCAAATGCGTACGCCAATCCAGCGGCTCGAGCGCGAGGGATTGTTTGTAGGCTTCATCAGCCTTTTCATTATCACCGGAGGCAGCGTGGTACCAGCCAAAGAAACGCCAGAACCTGCCATCTGACTTCGATTCAGTGGGAGCCGCCGATAGACGTTCACCCACAGCTTGGATGTCGCCCGCTTCGCACAGAATGTCCAGCTCGCGTGCGAGCAGTTGCAAATTTGAAGGGAGTTCCTCGCGTTGTTTGGCGATGCTCGCTTCGTAATACTCGGTTGTGCTTTCTGTGATTCCTGACGCGAGGGCCAGTTGATTAAGGTCTGGGTTGGCTTCCAAATGGGTTACGGCAGCAGCTCTTAGAATGGGGCTTTCAGGTTGTAGCTGCAGCCACCGCATGTTGGTGTCGTACCCATTTGTATAGGTCAACCAGTATCTACTAAAGAGATATGCGTAAGTTCCCTTGGCGTCGCAGCCAAGGTCGATCGCCCTTTCGACTTCACCGCGCAGTTTGTCGGCTTGGCAGGTCATCGAGTAGAGAAACAGCAGGCGGAAATGCGTCTCTAGGTCTGTGGGGTAGGTTTCTAAGGTACGCAGCAGCGTTTCTTCAGCCGCAAATGGCATCCCAAGAGTCTCCGCCTGCAGCATGCCAAGCTCATGATAGCCTTCTAGCGGTGAATCAGCGGGCATCCGGGTCAGGTATTCAGCGGCCATGTCAGGTTGGCCGAGGCCCAGAGAAGCTCTCGCTGCAGCCGCCCAGGGTTCATAGGATAGTGGATGTTCTTCGGCCCACTTGCGGGCCGCCAACTCCATCTTCTCCCAGTCGCCGGCAGTTTCAGCGGCTGCGACAGAGGTTTGAAACTGTGCGATCTCCTGCGATTCAAATCGCCGGAAAGCAAATCGTATAACGAGCCCAAGCACCAAAATGAAAACACAACCCAGAAGCCAATTGAGCTTGCGTGCGCTGGCTGCATCCGATGCCGTGACTTGTTTTGCCTCGGACTTGCGGGATTGTTTCTTCCGGGGAGAGCTGCTTGTAGAGCGTTTCTTTTTACGCGACATAGGTTGAGGTTTGGTTAGTTCTGAGCGGCTGACGTATCTTGCTGGGGAGCAGGAAGCACGCGGATGTAATGGTCGCGCATAGCGGGCGAGAATTCTTGGCTGCCGGATCTGACGACAATGTCTTCCATCGTCTTGACTGGCATGTGGCAGTCGATGCAGTTGTCAGCAATCGAGGCTCCCTTGCGTTGGAATTCGCCACAATCGGGAGTCTGATGGCAGCTGAGACAACGGTCGGAAAATAGTTTCATTTGTCCCCGTTCGTGAGCATGCGGATTGTGACAATCGATGCAGGTTAGGCTTTCACTTTCGGTGAAGCACTTGCTCATTCTCATTCGTGGCAGTTGAGAATTTGAGTGAATACCTGCCAAGACCGAAGCATCGCTCTGCTTATAAAAATCGTCCAAACGATCACCGGGACGGAATGAAAACGGTGGTTTCAAGATCTCTTCAGGCATTCCACCATGACAGAGCTGGCAAACTTCCATTTGCCTTTCTGCGGTCAGATTTGCTGGATTAATGATGCCCATTGCGTCATTGGAATCAGGGTTTGCCTTGTGAAAAGCCACATGTTCAGCGCCTGGTCCATGGCACTTTTCACACGTAACACCAAGGATCATCGAATCGCGATCGTATTGCAATGTGTCCGGCAGGTTATCCACCTTGGTCGTGTGGCACTCTAGACAAAGCGGCAACACGGGCCGGGCAAAATCCGCTGTGCCATCGTAGTAGCCAGGGCTGTTCACCCAGGCGTCAAGGTTTGTTAGGTAGGACGCATGTAGTTGGTAGAGAAAATCAGATTGCCAGTACAAGTAAGTCTGACCTACTTTTCCGGAGCCCGTTACGATTGAGAATGGGAACTCCGAAACGTTCTCTTGCATCTGCTCCGAGTTATCAGCAGCGTCCTTGGAAGACCTCAGCACTACGCGTTGGAAGAGCTGTTGGTCATCTTCAAACATCTCAAATCGAAGACTGGGACTGGCGGTCAGCAGGCGATTCTTGCCCTCAGCGAACGACCCCTTAACGGTGTCGCGCGTCGCCCGGGAGGAGGTGTGATAGTGAGCGGTTTCAATAAAACCGTCGAAATACTCTTGATGACATTCTTGGCAGGTTTCGGGGCCGACATAGCCTGCGTGTTGGCGGTATTGCCCAGTCTGCGTTTGGGGGAGTTCGGGAAGCAGGAGTGTGTTTAGTTTCGTGTTGCCAGAAGAGTCGAGAATGACTTTCCCACGACTCAAGTAATATTCGTCAGGCGATAAGTAAGCCACCATATTGACGGAAGTCGTGCTGGTGACCTCCGGCGAACTTAGCGTGTCGGCCGCCGGCGGCGACGGGGGAGCTTCTATGGGACGCGATAACCATGCGATCGAGGCACCGCCAGCCAGGAGCAACGCTACGATGGCAATGACTTTCGGTAGATTGTTCATGGTGACCTAGAAGGGCCGCACTGGCCATCAGGAGGTGAGTCAGATCTTTGAAGCCTGAAGAAAACCGTTCTTCCTAGCTCTTTGATTCATCAATTCTACGTATCATCCCGCACACGAGTGCGGATATCGGCTGAACTTGGGCTTTAGCAACGAAAAACGGCAGTCGAGAACGACTGCCGTTGGTGAAATTCGAAGATTGACGGGAGGCTATTCCTCTTCCGTGCTGCCGACAGCAACAGGCTCTTCCGCTTCTCGGTTTTCGCCGCGGAATTCCAGGCGAACGGTTTTGCCTTCGTCATCTTTCACGGCATCGACCACAATTGTGTTGACACCTTCGAAGCGACCACGCAGCAATTCTTCTGCGAGCGGATCTTCGATTCGCTGCTCGAGAGCGCGACGTAACGGACGAGCACCGTAGTCGAGGTTGGCACCCTTCTCGATCAAGAACTCTTTCGAATCCTCAGTCAATTCCAGTTCGTAGCCTCGTTCGATCAGTCGCTTGCGGACCTTCGACATTTCAAAGTCGATGACCTTTTTGAGGTTTTCCTTGGTCAAGTGACGGAAGATGATAGTGTCATCGAGACGGTTCAGGAACTCGGGACGGAATACGCGTTCGATTTGATCCATCACACGAGCTTTCATGCTGTCGTATGACGCATCACCATCTGGCTTCTGGAAGCCAAAGGCCGACTCATTCTTGATCGCTTCTGCACCTGCATTGGTGGTGAGAATCAGGATGACGTTTCGGAAGTCCACATTGCGGCCGAAAGAATCGGTCAAACGCCCTTCCTCCATCACCTGCAGCAACATGTTGAAGATGTCGGGGTGCGCCTTTTCGATTTCGTCGAGGAGCACGACTGCGTAAGGTCGACGGCGGATCTTCTCGGTGAGTTGACCGCCCTCTTCATAGCCAACGTAGCCTGGAGGTGCACCGATCAATCGGCTGATGTTGTGCTTCTCCATATATTCGCTCATATCGATGTGAACGAGTGCATCGGAGTCACCAAACATGAATTCGGCTAGTGCCTTGGCAAGCAAAGTTTTGCCGACACCCGTAGGGCCCGCGAACACAAAGCAACCGGTCGGTCGTTGCGGATCCTTCAGCCCGCTGCGGCTTCGACGGACCGCCTTAGCAACCGCTTTTACTGCAGCTTCTTGACTGACAACCCGCTTGTGCAATTCGTCTTCCATTTCCATCAGACGGGCGCTGTCTTCGGTGCTCAGGCGTGTTAGCGGAATACCTGTCATCTTGGAAACGACTTCCGAAATAACGTCTTCGTCGACGACGCCATCGGTCTCGCGGCTCTTCTCACGCCATTCCTGGGTGATTTCTTCTTTTTTCTTGCGAAGCTTGTCAGCTTTATCACGCAACGAAGCCGCCTTTTCAAAATCTTGATTGGCAACCGCGTCTTCTTTGTCTTTGTTCAGTTGCTCGATATCGTCATCGAGCTCCTTGAGATTTGGTGGCTTGGACATGTTGCGAAGCCGAATGCGTGCACCAGCTTCGTCGATCACGTCGATCGCTTTGTCTGGCAAGCAACGGGCTGTGATGTAGCGTTCGCTCATTTCGACAGCAGCTACGACTGCATCGTCAGTAAACTTGACTCGGTGGTGCTCTTCATAGCGTTCGCGGAGCCCCTTGAGGATCTCGATGGTTTCATCTTTGCTGGTTGGTTCGACAACGATTTCTTGGAATCGGCGTGCAAGAGCATTGTCTTTCTCGATGTACTTCCGGTACTCGTCGAGCGTTGTTGCACCGATGCATTGGATTTCACCGCGAGCCAAGGCTGGCTTGAGGACGTTGGCAGCATCGATGGCGCCTTCTGCTCCACCGGCTCCTACCAAGGTGTGGAGTTCATCGATGAACAGGATCGTGTTCTTCGCGCGACGAACCTCATTCATCACGGCTTTTATGCGTTCTTCAAATTGACCGCGGTATTTCGTGCCTGCGACCATCATTGCGAGGTCGAGAACGACGATACGTTTGTCGGCCAAGATCTCAGGAACATCACCAGCGACGACACGCTGGGCGAATCCTTCGACGATAGCCGTTTTCCCTACGCCAGCTTCTCCCAGGAGAACCGGGTTGTTCTTGCTGCGGCGGCAGAGAACTTGTACGGCCCGTTCGATTTCACGGCTTCGGCCGATGACGGGGTCGAGCTTGGATTGTTTGGCCAGTTCCGTCAGATCGCGACCGAAGCTGTCCAGAGCGGGCGTTTTACTCTTGGAACTCTTCGAAGAACCAGAGCTTTCGCGTTCGCCACCGGATCCCTCGCGGCCGCCCCGCTCAGAGCCTTCTCCGCTGTCCATGCCGTGGCCAAGCAGATTCAGTACTTCTTCACGAACATCGTCCAGCTTGAGGCCAAGGTTCATAAGAACTTGAGCTGCAACGCCCTCTTGCTCACGTAGCAGACCGAGCAGAATGTGTTCGGTGCCGACGTAGTTGTGATTTAGGTTGCGAGCTTCCTCCATCGAGTACTCGATAACCTTCTTCGCACGAGGTGTCTGCGGCAGCTTGCCGATCGTGACCATTTCTGGGCCGCTTTGGACCAGCTTTTCAACTTCCAGGCGAATTTTGCGAAGATCGACGTCCAGGTTTTTCAGGACGTTGGCGGCAACTCCGCTCCCCTCTTTCACCAAACCGAGCAAAATGTGTTCGGTGCCAATGTACTCATGGTTGAAACGCTGAGCCTCTTGATTGGCTAGCTGCATAACCTTGCGAGCGCGATCGGTGAAACGTTCGTACATGTTCAAACCCCTTTGAGTGTGGCGTTGCCACGGTCATCAGCCGCACTCTCAGCGGTGATGGGATAAATTGTTTTTAAGTTTGGGCGTGTTTGGTAGTCAAACGACCAAGGTGAACCAGGTAGCAAAAGTGGTGCCAATGTGGATTGTGCCAAAATGGCGCAGCTGCTTGCCTGCCAACGTAACTCGGTCGATTTGTATTCAGCTGTTATTCCATACTGTACGTGCCAGCCAATTCACGGGCGAGTGCCAGCGGAGCGGCAGGATTCCGCCACAATCGCCCTTATGATCGCCTAACTTGACCAGATTTACCCATCGTAACGATTCTAGCGGCCGTCGGGCAGACGCCCGGGAAATCGAATATGGGTGTATGTGACATTTGCAAAATTCGCCTGCGGTTAGCTTCCCGCCGCCATTCAGGTTGGAAAATTTGTCCTCGTGATTCGCGGACTCTCAGTCTCGGAAACTGCCTCGACGAGGCTTTCGCTCTCAGGCTCTAAATGATTTTCAAGGTCGTCAAGATCGGTGACTTGGCTGGGAGTGTCATTGCGCAGGAGTTCTTCGCGCAGGGGTTCTTCGCGCAGGGGTTCTTCGCGCAGGGGTTCTTCGCGCAGGGGTTCTTCGCGCACGGGCTCTTCGCGCACCGGTTCTTCAACGACAACGGCTCCAACTTCAGTGTCTCTAACTTCAGTGTCTTCAACGCCAGCATCCACGCGAAGAAGATTTTCTTCTTCCGGCGAAGCAGAGTTCTCACTTGGCGAATCGGCGTCGCCATGGGTCGGTAGATCGGTCGCTGGTGGAGCTTCCGATTCCTCGGCAGCGCCGCGTTCGACGAGTGCTCGCTCGCGTTGGATCTCAAAACGCCAGTTGGCCGCAGCTTGCAGGAACTCAAGTTGGTCAAGGCGGCGTCGCGCGGCTTGCCACCGACCTGTATGTCGCAAAACGCCAGCTAATAGCAGCTGTGCCTCGGCATCGCGCGGATTTTCAGAGACGATACTGAGTAGCTTGGCCTCCGCTTCGAACCAATCCCCTTTCAAGTAATGGTCTTGGGCTTGTTGGAACGCCCCTCCGTCGTCGTGCTCAGGTGGTGTGAGCCACGTGGTTAGATTCCAGTGGTTGTGCGCAGAACCTAGGATCCAGGCTGCGACCGAAGCGATACCAAGGCCTGCGTAGGTGATTTGCGAAAGCCATTCCGGCCACACAAAGGTTGCTAGCAAAAGGATGCTGGTCACCCAACCAAAGCAGATGCACGCTACGAGTGCCCGCAGATTCCCATGGATCCAGGCGTTGGGAAGTCCGGGCCAGAAACACATCAGGCGCAACACGATCCATCCGTCCATGAAAGGGAACAGAGGCTCCGTCCAGTAGAGCCGGTCAACTACTTTTCGCTATCCACACGTTTTAGCCAAACTGTGCGGTTGGGGCAATCCGCTTTGCCTAGACGGCGAATCACACTGGCGCCGGCGAAAACCACTTTTCGTGCCACGCCGATTGCTCCCTAAGGCAAGCGTTTTTCAATCTGCTTCGCGACTTCGGCCGCAAGGATCTTTGAGCCTTCAGAAGTGAAATGGACGTCGCGTTTTCGTTGAATTGCTTCAAGCCGCTGAATCGCAAACTTGTACAAATCGTTTATCTCAACAGAGTGCTCTTTCATCAATCCCCGCGCCACCTCGTTGTAATGGATCGCATCCGCTGGCTTGCGGCCTTTTGCTCCCTCAGGAACGGGTGTCGTTGTGCAAAATATCAGTTTTGCCCCGGTCTGTTTCAGGGTTCCTAGGATCTTTGTCAGGTTCCGCTCGTAGTCCTTGATCGATATTTGACGATGGCTTCCCTCCGTTTCAATGGCAACCAACCGTGCGTTCTCGCCAACGACATGTTTCAAGTCGTGTAGGCCGAAGTTGAAGTGAATAACGTCCCACTTGCCGTCGCCAAGCCACTTTTCCATTTGGGCCACGCCCGTTTTGGTTGAGGAACAATTGGTCAGCGGACGATGCACGTTTGCCTTCCCGCGGAGCGCCTCCCGTACTGCGACGGTGTAGCCAATAGAAATCGAGTCGCCGATCAGCAATACCCTCGGTAGGCCGGGGGTGTCCTTAACCGGCTGCATTGCGGGATTCGTGCGTTGCTGTGCTTGTGACGGGAGACACGAAATGCAAATTAGAGCGATGGCGGGAATGCAAGAATATCTGGCAATAAGTGGAAGGCGTTTCATGGGCGACCTTTTTCAGTGCGAACCGGTAGGATTGGGGGATTCGAGCGGGCGACACTCTGTGCAAGCCTGACAACTACTTAGCTCGACAGATACGTAACAGCTCCCGTAAGTCTTCCGCGGCGGCAGGTGCATCGATCTTGGCCCTACACGCTACCCGGAATTGCCACTACCATGATGAGTTGCATTGGGGTGCCGAAAGCTCCATGCTAGCACATTCACGGTCCAAGGCGGGTGACATCCAGACGAGGAACCTCAGCCGCTTAGAAACGCAGTAGAAGACCAGGCGTGTAGAAGATGACCACACGTGTAGAATTCTAGCGGCCGTGAGTAGCTACATCTTCGTGATCGATACGATGGCGTTCAGTGATGAACACATGATGTCGTTTGTGCGGATGCTGGGGTTGAGTTAAGAAATCTGAAGAGAATGCGAGTGCGATTGAGATGAGTGAGTCAAAGGTTCAGGGAATTGTTCACCTAGTCGAAGAAACGAAAACCTACGGGCAAAAAGGGTTTCGCAAGCGATTGGTTGTTCTCGAGCAGGACAACGGTCGTTTTCAGAACTTTATTCCCGTTGAGTTTATCCAGGACGCTTGCGATTCCGTCGATGGCCTGAATGTAGGGGATCAAATCGAAGTCAATTACCGACTCAATGGTCGCAAGTGGCAGCGTGATGCTCAGAGCGAGGTGAAGTACTTCTTGAGCTGCGAAGCAACCAGCTTCCGCGTGGTTGGCGGTTCGGATGCGGCCGCCGATGGCAACGCGAATGATGCGTTGGCTGAAGCCGCATTTGACGACGATGACGTGCCGTTTTAGCGGGGTAACTAGCCGTCGATAGAGCCCCAGCGGTGCTTGCCGGTAACTGCCGACGAACACCGCTGAATTAACCCGGATTATGCATGTAGGCCGCTAACAAGGTTGAAACCAATCGGATGCATAAACCGTGTTTAAGCATGGCTACTTCGAAACTGCTACGTGATGCAACTGACCGTTAGCAGGTTCATCCGCCAATCTTCCAAAGTGCATCTACCGAGCGAACGAACATTGCCCCGTCGCTGATGGCGGGAGTTCCAAGCACTTCGCTGCCAAGTTCGCTTTCTGCCAACACTTGGGCTTCATCTCCTCCAAGGCCGACGGTGAAGCACTTGCCATTCATTGCAAACGAATAGAGCTTATCTCCGGCTACCACGGGGGAAGCCCAGATTTGGCCCGCATCTTCAAGCCGCGTTTTCCAGCGGATGTCCCCTTCTTCGTCCAAGCAAATCAAAATGCTGCGGTTGATTCCAAGCAGCCCGTGCTTGGTTGACACCAAGGACGTGTAACCGGTTCGAAGCCGCGAGGATTCAGAAACTACGTTTGGCTTATCTTCTGCTGTGACAACTTCGAATACTTTGATGCCACTAGCTGTTGGTACGTAGATTTTGTTTTCCACGACCGCCGCCGATGCGACGGGCGAGAAACGCTCTTTGATTTCCCACATGACTTTGCCGCTGCGTGGTTCGATACCGATCAGGTTATCACCGCCGTGCATCACAATGACGCTTTTGCCGCTTCCGTCAGTTGCAACTTTCGGAGTCGCCCAGTTGGCCTTTTGCGGTCGTGGGACTTCCCAGACGGTTGCACCGGTGGAAGTATCCAGGCCCGCTAGGAACGAATCTGCTTGGCATTCGACGCTACAGACTACGATTCCGTCTACCACTGCTGGTGACGAACCCATGCCGACGTCGTTGCCGGCCAGTGGGTGATCAGCGGTTAGGCTCTTAAACCACTTCAGGTTTCCGTCTAAGTCATAACAAACGATATCGTTCGAGCTGAAAAATGCATAGATTTGCTCACCATCCGAACATGGTGTCGGAGCCGCGTTGGCGCTGGTGGGATGACAGAAGGGACGCCCGGTAGCTTTGGTGCTGCGTCGCCAAAGCAGTTTGCCAGTGTCTTCGTCGACGGCAGCGACATGCATCCAGCGCTCTTCCAGCGATCCGCTGCTGGTCGTGATCACTTTGCCCCCTACGACGATTGGGCCGCTGACACTGCGGCCGGGCAGTTCTACTTTCCAGGCAACATTCTTGGTCGCCTTGTCGTTTTCTGCGTCGGCGACTGAAAACTCGGTGGGAACACTAGTGGAAACGACAGGATTTCCGCCGGGCCCTAAGAAATTCGGCCAGTCAGCGCGGGCCGAGGACAACGTTGCACAGGTGATTGTTATGCCCAAGCATAGGGTAGTTGTTCGATTCATTGTATTTGCTTTGTGTTGGTGAGGTTTAGCAGCTTGACGGCAGGCAGCAGAAGCGAAATGCCGGTTAAGAAAACGCCTGTTACTCTGAAGCAGAAGGGATTGCAGCACCGCTGGCGTCGGTAAATCGCAGCTGAAATGTCCATTCCTGAGCCCACGGGTCGGTTTGCTCGTTCTGGCACAGCTTGACCAAGATCGAGTTATTGCCTTCTGATAGTCTTACCGGGGCAGTGTATTGATCAATCTGGCTGCCAGTATGGTAGACCTCGCGGGCAATGGTGAGCTTCCCATTGATCCAAACTTTGCAGGCGTTGGGAGTGCCGATCCGAACCTCGCACTCCGCCGCACTACCTGCATTGAAGTTGCCAGCCGCATAGGCGACAGCTCCCTTCTCTTTTTCAAAAACTGGGTTTAGGTCGATGCTGCCGTCCGGTTCGTCCGTGCTAGTCTTTTGCCAAGTCGCCGGTCCACTCTTGCCATCGTAATTCGCATCCAGGTTAAGTTGGCCGGAGACGTAAGTTGATTCAGGCGCGTAGGCTTGTTTGAAGCCGACCCCGTCAACGTTGTCAAAAAAGCCGCAAATGTTCCAATCAGCAACAAAGCCGAAATGCTTGAGCAAGTCGACTTCAACATCAAGTTCCTTAAGCTTGGCTGCGATTGCATTGACTTGAGCTGGCAGACGCGCCGCTCTGAGCAGTTCTTGGTAGCGTTCCACTTTACGCTTGGGCGCCAAGTCTTTGGCCGTTTCGAGGCGGTCCATTTGCAGCTGAACCGCTTCGTATCGCATCTCGAGACTTGGATCAGCCAAGGAAGATTCCAGGATCTCCTCGCGGAGCTTTGTGTTGTTACGGGAAAGGAAGTCGAACGCCCAGTATCGCGCTGTTGGATCTTCGCTGAGGCGAGGTAAGAAACTTGATAGTCGCTTTCTTGAAGACTCAGGATCTCGATCCGCGACGCTTTGCGCGATAGAGAGGTACCAGTTCTTGGCTACCTCCGAAGTTCCCTTCATAGCTTCCAGTACACCGATGAGATCGGTTGATGGATCACTTTGCAACTGTTCAGCAAGCTTCGCAGCGGCCGGGTTGTCATCGTCAAGCTTGGCCAGCGCAGCCAAGTCGGCAGCGCAGGAAATGTTGCAATTGAAGACGAGCAATGCACCAAGTGCAAATGCTGGGATGTGTTTGGTTAGCGGGGGCATGTTAGTAGAGTCCCTGTTGGGTGAATGATCGCAGCAGGTGCGGCGTGCCCTTGCTGCACTTCTCCCAATTCTACCGGACTTGGCGGTTTCGCAATCGACCCTGACAACGTAGAACCAAACGCCGTCGGTTTGTGCAAAACCCGGTTAAGCGACAACTCGGTTAAACGACAACCCGGTTCAGCGACAACCCAGCCAAGCATTAACCCAGTTCGCTAGTACCGAGGCCTACAAAGCGACCAGAAAGCCAAACGCTCGCAAATGCTAGGTTTTTGGATCCAAATCTGGCGAGCCGATTCCAGCTCCCTTCGGCATATATCGGCACAAGAAAATGCCGAAGAAATACAAACCAACAAGGGGGACTGCCAGTCCCACCATGCTGTAGGGTTCAGCGGGCGTGAGCAACATGGAAAGAAAAGAAATGACGAGCACGGCAACTCGCCATTGGGACACAAATACGTCCGCGCTAACAATCCCGAACCGATGAAGACCTAGCATGACCAGCGGCAACTGAAACGCGATCCCAAAGCCGAGCGGTAGGAAGAGTGCAAAGGACATGTAGTCGGTCAGTCGCGGTGTGAAGTCGGCCCCGAGGCTGCTGGTGTACATCATCAAGAAACCTAGCACCAAGCGGAAGATACCGAAAAATGCGAGCGAAACGCCCGCGAGGAAAAGAAGCAAGCTCAACGGCAGGTACCAATACACGTATCGTCTTTCGTGAGGGTACAACCCTGCGGCGAAGAACTGCCAAATGTGCCAGAAGATTCCGGGGCTACCGATCACAACTCCTGCAATCAGGGCGGCCTTTAGGTAAACCATGAAGCCCTCGGTGGCTTGCAGGCTGACCATGTTCGTGTTGGTAGGCTTCCAAATGATGAAGGGCTTAAGTTGAGAGAGTGACTCGGCATCTATGCCCTTCCAAGGATTGGGCCGTGCCATCACCACCGCCAACGCATCTTCAACGGCTGCCGAGGTTGTGGAGGCCTCCGGATCCGTAGCATCTGCCTCGTCGTCGGTAGTCTGCGCTTCGGATTCATCAGTCGAACTATCCTCACTATCGCCAGCACTCTCGGTTGGGGATGACTCCTCTTCTGCAGATAATTCTTCCGCGACATTCGAAAGTGTGGCAGGATCAACGTATCTGACTTCGGGGACAAGACCTAAGCCCTTGATCAGATCAGTCATTTCTTCGGTCGGTGCAGAACCATTGGCTTCCTCAAAAGCCTCGACTGCCTTCTCAGCACGGAACTGTCGAACTGCGGCTTCCAATGGAGTTTGGAAGGCGCGCACGATGTCTTCGGAGAAGTACAAGCCGATGGCGGTGCCGATTCCAAGCCAAATGAACGCCTTGATGAGTGCTCGCCGGAGCTCTTCGAGGTGCTCGCCGAACGACATCGAGCTCTGTTCGAAAAGATCATCCGCAGGTTTCTTGCTTGGCATGTTCGGTGGGTACTTCATGATCAAGGCGGGATGCACAAACCTCTATTGTATCCAAAGCCATTCACGGTGGCAGGTCGTAGGGCAAACGCACGGAAGGGCTGGCGAAAATCACGGAACGCACTGACGTGCTAGTGAAAATGACAGAACGCATGGGCGTGCTGGCCAAATTTCTAGGAAACTGAATAATCGGGCACTTTGGCCAACCAGGTCGGCTAGGTAACGTCCAGGCCAGACAAACCCTTTGGAGATCGGCCCATGCAGGCTTACCCTTTGCTCACCAAACCCGTGTTCCAGGATTACATTTGGGGAGGCCGGCGGCTGGGTACGGAGCTGGGCAAGGCGATCCCAGACGAAGGCCAATGGGCCGAGAGTTGGGAAGTGGTCGACCATGCCCAGCAACAAAGTGTCGTAACCAACGGGGAGTTGGAAGGGGAAGAGCTCGGCCATATCGCCCGAAGTCACTCGAAGTGGTTGTTGGGCGACGGCGAGCTGCGCCAGGTACCACTGCTGTTGAAGTATCTCGATTGCAATCGCGTGCTAAGCGTCCAAGTACACCCCGGCGATGCATATGCAAAGGCGATGTCGACTCCGGATTTGGGGAAAACGGAAGCTTGGTACATCTTG
>DNPC01000261.1:18477-23384 GCA_003501565.1 Planctomycetaceae bacterium
GCCGAGCCAGGCGCGAAACTCTACGCAGGGCTCAAGGCTGGTGTTGGCCCCGCCGACCTTCGCGCTGCACTGGCGGCTGGAAGTGTGGACGATTGTTTGCACGTGATCGAACCAAGTGCCGGAGACTGTGTTTTCATTCCAGCCGGTACAGTGCATGCCCTTGGCGCCGGATTGCTGGTGGCGGAAATCCAACAAGCCTCGAACACGACATTTCGGCTGTTCGATTGGAATCGACTCGGCAACGACGGCAAACCGCGGCCGTTGCACATCGAGCAGTCACTAGAAGTGATTGACTTTGATGCTGGTCCTCGGCAGCTGCAAGAGCCAGTGAAGGTCAGCGAATGCAGAGAGAACCTCGTGTCCTGCGAAAAGTTTGTTCTTGATCGTCTGCGAGATCTAAGTGAGCCAATTCCACTGGAGAACGCTGGCCGAATGCAACTTATTACATCGCCGCGTGACTCAATAATTCTTAGATGGGATGGCGGAGAGCTTCAGCTCGCCAAAGGCCAATCCGTAGTGTTGCCTGCGGCGATGTCTGCGGTCACTGCCCACGCCGTTGACATCCCGAATCTTCAGGGCGGCATGCCCGCAGAGTGCTTGATAATGCGTCTGCCAGACGCTTAGGCCCCTGGTACCCCCCCGGGCCGCCTCCTAACGATCACACGGATTCTGCCGCCAAAGGCTAAAAGTCGCCTGTATGGCCGTCGATGGATCGATAGATAGCAATGAATGCGATCGTTGCGTTTGGTCTAGCGGCCCTGTAGGTGCGATTCTAGTATCAGTCTTCGGCGATTTAGTTCTTCGGTAATTCGCTGGCTAGGACATGTATGTCATCCCTATCGCCAGGCCGAGTCCGTTGTTGCAAAACACACAATGCCTGAGCCAGGAAGGCTCGGAAAGGTCTGGCATGTCACGGAAGTTACTCTTGATCGCTGTTTCGCTGGTCATCTCAGGCGGCTGCGCTGGTCGTTCCGGTGGCTGGGGTATGCCTTGGGGGCAAGGCACGACTGAGCAGCAGAAGGCCCGCGCCGTTAAACACGATCCATATCCGCTCAACGACATCGGTCCGGAAGTAGTAGGTGGGCGACCGCGCGAGTTCTCCAATCCACAAGCCGAACCAGTGCGGCAAAATCCCAATTATTTTCGGTAATCGGAATACCCGGTCGGCCGTAACAAGCCGCAGCGCTAATTGGCGTTGCTAGTCAACGGCTGACTTTCTGTCGGCAATGCTAATGGACGCGTTGGCCTGGTTGCGCGCCCGAATCGGGAGACAGCAAAAAGACATCTTCGCCACCTGGGCCACATGCGGTCACCATGCCTTCGCTTAGACCAAACTTCATCTGTCGCGGTGCTAAGTTCGCAACGCAGACGACCAGTCGGCCAACGAGTTTCTCCGGCTCGTAGGCGGCTTTGATTCCCGCGAAGACCGTTTTCTGGACGTCTCCGCCGAGGCTGAGTGTTAGCTTGAGTAGCTTACGAGCGTCTGGGACCTGTTCGGCCGACACGATTCGCGCAACACGCAAATCGACTTTGACAAAGTCGTCAATTGTACAAGTCTCTGCTAGGGGCTCGTCGGCCAGTGGCTTAGCTGAGTCGTTCCATTTGTCGGTGGAAGTTGCCGTGTCTTCGGCGGATTCTTTGGATTCTTCGATCATCTTATCGACGTCTTCTCTCTGCACACGCTTGAGCATGTGCTTAAACTTGTTGACGGATTGATTAACCAGAGGTTGTTGGCTCTGATCCCAGTGGTTGATTTCGTTTTGTAGTAGTTCACCACATTGCTCGGCCAGCTTGGGTAAGACCGGAGCAAGATAAATGGCCAGTTGCCGAAACAGATTCAGCGCTATCGTGCAGACATTTCGCAGTTCTTCTTCGCCGCCGTCCTGCTTAGCGAGTACCCAAGGTTGCGCATTTTCTACGAAAGGGTTTGCCCGATCGGCTAGCTCCATGATCAGCCGCATTGCGCGGGCAAAATCACACTGTTCGTAGGCAGCGGCGATAGCTCCACCCGCTTCAGCTCCGGTTCGGAATAGCCCGCCATCGTCTGGGTATTCTTCCGCCAGCCCTACTTTAGCTGCGAACTTCGCGGTCCGGCTGGCCAAGTTGACCACTTTACCAACTAGATCCGAGTTGACCTTGGTGACAAATTCATCCAGGTTCAAATCGATGTCATCTAGGCGAGGGCCAAGTTTGCTGGCAAAGTAATATCGCAGGTAATTCGGGTCCAGGTGATCAGCGTAGGTTGCGGCACGCACAAACGTTCCACGCGATTTGGACATTTTTTCGCCACCGACATTCAAGAAACCGTGAATGTGGACTTTCTCAGGTAAACTAAAGCCGGCAGACTTCAACATCCCCGGCCAAAAAAGCGTATGGAAATAGGTAATATCTTTACCAATGAAATGGTGTATCTCGGTGTTTTCACTCTTCCACCAGTCGTCGAGCGTCTCACCGTTGGCAGCGCACCACTTGGCTGTGCTAGCGATATAGCCAATCGGTGCATCGAACCAGACGTACCAATAGTTTCCAGGCGAATCGGGGATTTCGAATCCGAAGTAAGGCGCTGGTCGTGAGATGTCCCAGTCTCGTAGCGGTTCGCCTAGGAAGTGTCCTTTTAGATAGTTTGCGACCTCGGGTTGGAGATGCTCGCCGCTCTGCGTCCACTCGTCTAGGAAATCATGCAGCTGTTCGAGTTCAACAAACAGGTGCTTGGCGGTCCGCGTTTCTGGCGTCGCACCACTAAGAGTGCTTACCGGGTCGATCAAATCTGCTGGCGAGTAAGTGGCTCCACACTTGTCACAGTTGTCGCCGTATTGGTCCTTTGCCTCGCACTTCGGGCAGGTTCCCTTTACGAAGCGATCTGCCAAGAATGTTCCTGCCTCGGGATCGTAGAGTTGAGTCACGTCCCGTTCGACGATGAGTCCCGCAGCTCGAAGCCCAGTCCAGATCTTCTTGCAAAGTTCGTAGTTCTCGGCCGAGTTGGTGCTTCCGTAGTAGTCGAAGCTAATGCCGAATTTCGCAAAGTCGGCTTCGTGGCTGGCTTGCATCTCAGCTATTAGTTCGTTCTCGCTGCGTCCTTCCTTCCGCGCACGGATCATGATGGCGGTGCCGTGTGTGTCGTCAGCACAGACAAACACGCACCGGTTGCCACGTAGACGCTGGAATCGCACCCAGATATCGGTCTGGATGTATTCGACCAAGTGGCCAATGTGGATGTGGCCATTCGCGTAGGGCAGCGCTGCAGTTACGAGAATCTTGCGTCGTTCTTGCGTCACGTTCGGTTCCTTCCAGCGCCAGAGTCTCGATATAGTGTACGCATGTTCAGTTTGCCAGATTGTGGCTCTCGCGAGAGCGGATTGTAATAATCTGCATTCAGTCATTCGAGGGGGAGGCCCTCAAGGTCGCAAGTCGCGATACACGGGACTCGGGCAGATTCGGTTCAGATGCGGACTATCCACTGTAGAAATCTTGATTTGACCTAGTCAGAACCCAGCAGATCCTTCAAGATACGCGATTCGAGCGCCAGGTCGGGGCACACGCCGCCTCCCTATCCGGCCATCAACATAAATACGACTTGTTGCCAGTTCCTTGGCTTCGGCTGGGCAAATTTGGCAAATGGACATAAACGACTGACGGTTGGAGCAGAGAAAATGAGTCAAAAAATCATGGAGATGGTCGAGCAGGCCTCTCTGAAGGAGAACGTTCCGGAATTTGACATCGGCGATACCGTCGACGTTCACACGAAAATTCAGGAAGGCAACAAGGAACGCGTCCAGGTATTCTCGGGAGTCGTAATTGCCCGAAATGGCAGCGGTACTCGCTCGATGTTCGTTGTCCGGCGGATCGTGGGCGGTGAAGGCGTCGAACGAAAGTTCCCTTTGCACTCGCCAAAAATCGAAAAGGTAGAGGTCAAGCGAAAAAGCGTTGTGCGTCGCGCGAAGCTTTACTTCCTGCGTGAACGAAGCGGCAAGGCGGTTCGCCTCAAAGAACGCCGCATGTAGTTCTCACATGCTTGGTTCGAAATTAGCAATCGGTCGACGGACGCGTTCTGTCGGCCGTTTTTTTGTGTCCAGAATAAGCAGAGTTTTGTCTATTGGACGAACCGTGCAGCGACGCGAGGGCGAGACGTCCGGAGCGTACGGTGAACGATTGGCCGAGCAGTTTTTGCGAAACAACAATTACAAAATTCTCGCTCGTGGTCATCGTCAGCGACGCAGTGAGATTGACTTGGTCGCGCTGGAGGGGGTTTGCGTTGTCTTTGTTGAAGTGAAGACACGTGAGAGCGAACAATGGGGAACGCCCGCAGAAGCCGTTGACGCGAGAAAGCAAAGGTTGCTCACCCGTGCCGCCCTGCTCTATCTCAAGCAACATGGCTTGTTAGAAGCCGAGGTGCGGTTCGATGTTATCGCCATACTCTGTCCAGAAGATTTCCCCCCCGAGATCCAGCATTTCAAGCATGCTTTCCAAGCCACCGGACAGGATTCGCTTTTCTCGTAAGAGCGGGGAGTTCGGTAGAGGCGGGCAGTAACCCAATCGGCAACGCCTACTCAATTTGCAGATTACTCGCGCTGAACGAGCAAGTGGTAAGTTTGGCGTTCTTGCTTGCTACTACTACTAGCTGGATATCACGCCACTCGGGCCCCAAGACGAGCGTAACCTCTTGATTGTCTCCCACCGGTTCGCGACGAAGTTTGGCGTCGTAAGGCTGGTTGTTCAGTTCCGGTTTAATGCTTAGTAAAGCAGTCTTGGGAGCAAAAAAGCGGACGGTCATCGATTCGATCGCGCGCATCTCACCCGTGACTCCCTCAAGTCCATCGATATTGCCGGACCATTTGTCATTGAACGGCATCGAGGAAAGTGGCTCGCTTGAATCGGAATCGCCCTTCCAGAACCGAATTACCTCATCA
>DNPC01000108.1 GCA_003501565.1 Planctomycetaceae bacterium
AAATCCGCGAGATCGTTCTCAAGCCATAACAGACTATTTATGCGACCCCAAAGTACTCGACTGGCCTGCGAGCGTGACCGTTTCGCCTCACTGCCTTCGCCGCTGGTGAAGGTGGTTATGGTCTTGTTTGCCATAACGCAAGCGGGAAATCTATACGCACAAGACGATTCGGTAGCCCTCCGTGATTCCAACAATCAAGACTTACTGCGTGCTGAAGCTGATGCTTTCGATGCTGCAGCCCGTCGCGTCAATCCAAGTGTTGTCCAAGTTGAGACATTCTTCGCATCGGTCGCCGATTCGCAGCAGGGGCAACGGGGCGCAGGCATCGTAGCTAGCCGTCCCGTGACGGGAACTGTTGTTGGCGACGATGGGCTGATTGTTAGTAGTCTCCATGCTTTCCGCCGAACTCCCACCTCGATCTTGGTAGTTCTGCCTGATGGAGAACGCGTGCCCGCCGAATTGCTGGCGCGCGATTTTAGCCGCGAGATCGTTCTGCTGCGTGTTGATAGATCACTGCCTACGGTGCGTGCCGCTGCTGCTAACTCAGTTGCCGTTGGTCAGTGGGCAATCGCATTGGGCAAGACCTTTTCCGCCGAAAACGCGTCGCGGAGTGTTGGCATCGTCAGTGCACTTGGCCGAGCCTATGGAAAGGCGGTGCAGACCGATGCAAAGGTTTCCCCGATCAACTATGGCGGCCCACTGGTCAATATCGACGGTGAAGTCATCGGTATCCTATCCGCACTCCTGCCGGGTGAGTTTCTGCAATCAGGAAACACGGAGCTATACGATAGCGGGATCGGGTTTGCCGTACACCTGGACGACATCCTGCAGCGAATTCCCACACTGATCGGGGGCAAGGACATACACAGCGGCTTGCTTGGTATCGTCCCCAAGGTTCAGGACGATTTAGCTGGCCCCGTGATCGTTGGCGGCGCAACACCTGGCTCGCCAGCCGGCAAAGCTGGCATGCTAGCGGGTGACAGAATCTTGTTTGCCAACGGTAAGCCGATTGAGATCCTCGCGCATCTAAAACACGCACTTGGTGTGCTGGATGCCGAACAAGAAATCGAACTCACACTTAGACGACTTGGCAAAGAAATGCAGGTGACGGCTAGGCTCACCAAAGAAATCCCCGTCTATCGCAAAAGAGAACTCGGTCTTTATCTTTCTCCAGCCAAAAAGCCGCTACAGGCAAGTCGCGTTGTACGCTCTGTGCTTCCAGGCAGCCCAGCTGATTCAGCTGGATTCGTCGCGGGCGATGAGCTGCTCTCGATCGACGGTCAATCATTTGCCAAGTTGGCGGATATTCGGCTGGCGTTATCGGTAGCTGAGCTAGATGAATCGATCGAAGTGGAGCTGCGCCGCGACTCCAAGACGCAGACGATCTCCTTAACGCCGCGTGAATGGGAACCGTCGGTCTTCGAACACTTACCTGCCTCCGCGTTCCCAACGGATGATGACTCCACGCTTCGTGTAAAGCATGAGACCATCCGGCTTGCCAACTTTCCCAACGCCGTGGAGGCAATCGTCCCGACAACAATTCCCAAATCTGCGCCGATCGGCTTGGTGGTTGCATTCGGCCAGCCAGGTGAGATCGATATCGAAACTCTGCAGTCAACCTGGGGAGATTTCTGCAGCTCTCAGGGTTGGGCTGTAGCGGTAATCATGCCAGCTAAGAAAACCGCTTGGTCGCGCGAGGAGGTCGAGTTGGCCAGCCGTGCCGTCACAACGCTGGAAGAACTTTATCCCCTCGACCCAACTCGGATCGTATTCGCCGGCACTGGGATAGGCGGCCAACTTGCCCTAGCAGCCGCTTCAGAGAGCAAGCGTGCGGCAGGTGTCCTTACTTTCGGAACCCAGATCAAACGCTTTGGAGTTCGAAGTGCCAATCGTCCCGACTCCACACTCGATTTTCTATTCGTGGGCGAACCTGAACGACTTACCGTTCTTGCCGAACGACTCAACAAGCTCGGCTATGCGGCGGCGACGCTACCCTTTGGCGAAATGCCCACCAACAGCTGGAATGTTGCTCCGAACGAACAAATTCACGCCTGGCTGGAAGGGCTCGGACGCCTATGACCCCTGCAAAGGAACCCATCAGCGAGAAGTTAAGTCGCTGGTTATTGGGGACACTGGCTGCATCCGCTATGCTCGGCGGGATCGTGTTGCTATCAACCGACAGTCTGGCAGGCCCAAGCAGTGCGTTTTTCGGAGGCACTCTGTTCAAAGTTGGACTCGTGCTCGGCATGACATGGCTCGCAATGCCCCAGCTCAAGCGATTCGGCTGGCACCGTGTTCAAGGCGCCGTTCTGGGCGCTGTCCTGGTTGTCGGCCTATTGCTGGCGATTCGTCCTAAGATTGGCGCTCTGGCGCTAAGTCTCCTTGTCACCGGATCAGCAATCTTCAGCGCCCTGGGTTGGATCCGAGGGCTGCTAAGTAGCAATTCTCCCCGCCCATAGTGCATCATCGTTTTTTGATGCGGACCCAACGTAGAGCTAGCGTAATGCGTCTTGAATCTTTCTCGATTCAAGAAAACGGAAGAAGTGGAACTCCATCGGTAGATTTCACGATTCAACACTCTATCTGCGGCCCGCTGCACGCTACGCGGCGCGAACTACTGCCTTCGAACAGATTTGCAACCGGCTGCCCCTAACGTAGCGTTAAAGTCCCCCCAAGCAGACCTGGAGTTAATTTTGTCAATCTATGACGGCAGCGGTACATCTAGATTTGCTGTTTAGACCTGCAAAATTGGAAAAAACCCTACCAGAAACGACTGCTTGCTGCCGAAAACTACTCCCGGAAGAACTTGCCAAACACGACAAGCGGAGCGCGGCTAGGTGTTTCATCTAGCGGCGACTGAGTGTTATGTGGGGTGAGTAAACTGCGAACAAGGGGGGCATTTCCTGTCACCAGCACCTTCCGCCTGGCAACTGCACAACGATTTGCAGGAGTTTACGGCGGAGCGATTCGCGTGCTGAAGATCGGTCCCTTGGCTGCAGCAATAAGACTGATTTACTTTCCCAAGTACTGGTGGAACGAAGCTGGAATTGCTTGTCGCGATTGCCTCTTCCC